>CAMWHY010000046.1 GCA_947174185.1 uncultured Lachnospiraceae bacterium
AGGATAACGCATTAGAAGAACAATATTTAGAAGAACTAAATACTTTATTACCGGATTGTGAAATTCATCTAAATGGAAATTGAAAATAGTCCCGCTTGGGAGATATTCTTTGACTAAAAACAGAAATATTTCTGCTTGCTTTGACTGATTTGCACTAAGTGAGTGGGAATATGTTGTGTTTATGAGGATGATGATATCGGGAGGAATGTATGGGAGAAACGAGAGAAAGAGAAACGGCAGAAACCATAGTATTTTTAACTAAAACATTTTTTATTATATTATTTATATGGTTTTTGCTTTGCCAGATACATGTGATTTATCATTATGCAATTACTATATATAGGAATGAATGGATTGTAGGCAGAACCAGGGAAGAAGTAGAAATGAGGTACGGGGAGCCGGACAATTGGTATAATATATGGAGTCTTTATGATCCGCCGGCATGTTTGACCAATGCTGCGGGAGCAGAATTTATAAATGCTTTACGGATAATCCCATTTTATCCGGGTAAAAGACATTACATAGTAAAATATGATGATGAAGGTATTGCATATTGGGCAGGATATGATAATTGCCCTAATGAGGGCGTTTGATATCTATCAATCGGGTAGTTATTGCGGGAAGGGAATATATCATAGGAGCTTTTTTGACAACCGGGTTAGGAATTTATTCAGGCTTCATCAAAAAATGATTTTTCTCAATTATAAAATGTATTGCTTTTTTTGCATTCTTCAAGATTGCGGAATGGTATTTTACTACTAGAATCTATGAAATTCCACTATCTATAGCAGAATTTGAAATAATAATGCTATGTCATACTGTGCAGGAAGAAAATTAAATTCTGATATAAAATCCCCCTTTTTTGGAAATCATGTACAAAATGTATAAAAGTATGGTATACTATTATAGTATGCCTAAGTTTGCGTTGTTGCAGAATGTTAAATGATAGAAAGTAGAACGATAGGCTGATGTTAAAATTTATGATTGAGGTACAATTGATCGCATGTGTGGAATAGCGGGTTTTATAGCCGATTCGTGGGGGTGGGATCAGAGGACGGAGCTGATCAATAAAATGAACAACTGCCTGATCCACCGCGGACCGGATGCGGAGGGCATCTGGCTGGATGAACAAAGCGGCGTGACATTGGGACACCGGAGATTGTCCATTCAGGATCTGTCTCCCTGCGGCGCCCAGCCGATGATGTCTCATTCCGGACGTTTTGTCATGGTATATAATGGAGAAATTTATAATGCCGAAGATCTGAAAGCCGGACTGGAACAGGCGGGACATGCTGTGACCTGGAGAGGGACATCCGATACGGAGATCCTGTTGGAGGCAATGGAACATCTGGGGACGGAGAAAGCGTTAAAAACAGCAAAGGGAATGTTTGCCATTGCGTTATATGACCGGCAGAATAAAACATTATCGCTGATGCGGGACCGTGTTGGTGAAAAACCATTGTTTTATGGCAGTATCGATGGCTGCTTTGTATTTGCATCAGAATTAACGGCCATCAGACAGTTCCCCGGATTTGCAAAGAAGATCGACCAGAATGCCGTGTCCGGATATATCCGTTATGGCTATGTACCGGCACCGCATACGATTTATGAGGGCATCCGTAAACTGATGCCGGGTACGGTGATGACCCTGCCCTGTCCATTTGCGGGAGAGGGATCAGATATGATCCGATCCTACTGGTCTATGGAGGAGGCGGCAAAACGAGGGGAAGAAACTCCCTTTTCCGGCAGTTTTGAAGAAGCGGTAGAGGAACTGGACCGGATATTAGGGAATGCCGTCAAGGGACAGATGATTTCCGATGTGCCGCTGGGGGCATATCTCTCAGCAGGGATAGACAGTGCGACGATCGTAGCCCTGATGAGCCGGATCAGCACCCAAAAGGTAAAAACGTTTACCATTGGATTTGAAGAGAAAAAATATAATGAGGCAGATGCAGCAAAGGAGATTGCAAAGCATCTTGAAACGGATCACACGGAGGTTTATGTCGGGGAAAAAGAATTGAAGGAAGTGATCCCGAAGATCCCTTTCATGTATGGAGAACCCTTTGCGGATTCCTCGCAGATCCCCACTTATCTGGTCAGCAGACTGGCGAAAGAAAAAGTTACGGTGGTTTTAAGCGGGGATGCCGGAGATGAACTGTTCTGCGGTTATCAGACGTATGTAAAGCTGCTGAGGGTATGGCAGAAAGCCGGAAAGGTACCCTGGGGGCTTAGAAATATAGCCGGGAAGCTGGGAAATGCTCTGGCTGGCGGCAATCAAAGGATTTATCGCGGCACCATGTGTCTGCAGGCGGAAAATGCCGTAGTCATGAAGGAAGCGCTGGGACATATGAGCCGGACGATGGACAGGCTGGCGTGGCGCGGTATCCCGCTGAGGGACAGCGGGAACCAATTATTAAAGGACGAATGCGCTTCTTTAATGTTGGATGATATGCTCCATTATCATCCGGATGACATTTTAGTGAAGGTTGACCGTGCGGGCATGGCGGTATCGTTGGAAAACAGGATTCCGATGCTGGATCGTGATGTCATAGAATTTGCGTGGAGTCTTCCCATGGAATATAAATATGACGGAGTTACGACAAAGCGTGTGCTAAGAGAGGTTTTATACCGTTATGTGCCGAAACATCTGCTGGACCGCCCTAAGAAAGGATTTTCCGTGCCTCTGGAACGATGGTTAAAGGAAGGCGATACTGCGGAATGGACGAAAGAACTGCTGCTTCACAGTAAGGCGGCGGAAGACGGGATCTTAGATCCTATCGAGGTAAAACGGTTATGGAAACAGTTTGAGGCAAAGGGAACAACTCCCCGCTTAGTCTGGACTGTTCTGATGTTAGAGCAGTGGTACCGCTGTCACCTGTCAGGGGAATTTTGATGATAAAAGTATAAGTGAGGAAGCATATTTTGAAGAAGATTTTAATGATCTCCGACACGATTATCCTGCCTTTGGAGCGTGGCAATCGGAAAAGAGTATATAATCTGGTGAATATGATGCGCGCCCATGGTTGCGAAGTGGATTTCCTTTTTCTGGCCACCTACCCGGAGGAAGATCCCGCTTTGACAGAAGAATTTATTGGAAAAGATCATTTTATAACTTTTGACAACAAGAAGCGGACGTTTCCCGTCTTTCTAAAACGTAAGGTACGTAAGGCGTTAGAGCTTCTTCATATTCCGGGGTTGTTTAAATATTTCAGCGTGGATGAAAAGATCAGTCCGGAAATAGGCAATTTTATGAAAAATCTGTTGAAAGAGCGTCATTATGACGTAGTCTGGGCAGAATATATTTATACATCCAAAGCGCTCTGTTATGTGCCGGAAGACGTGACGAAGGTCATCGATACGGTGAATGCATTTACCTTTAAGCGTCAGATGTATGAAGCCGTAGGATATCGTAATTACGAATTTGCGGTCACGAAAAAGGAAGAAGCGAGAGGGCTTGCCCGTGCGGACTGGGTGGTGGCGATCCAGGAGGAAGAAGAAAAATTCTTCCGAAGTATCCTGCCGGAACAGGTAAAGGTCTGTACCATCGGAGAAAATATGCCGGTTACCGAGCCTTATGTGGCGGATACGGATACCATCCTGTTCCTTGGAAGCTATTATGTGGTAAATCGGGAGGGCGTAAAGCATTTTATTGATAAGATCCTGCCGATCCTAAAACAAAGCGGCGTACCGTACCACGTAAAGCTGGCAGGTACGATCTGCAGACATATTCCGGATAGTACCGAATATGAGAAATTGGGAATCATTGACGATATTGATCTGGCATATAAAGATGCGAGGCTGGTTATTAATCCGGTGCATGTTGGCACAGGTCTGAATATCAAGACGATAGAGGCGGTCAGCAAAGCAAAACCGCTGGTATCCCACTCTGTGGGAGTGCGTGGACTGTCAACCGATCAGCCGTTTGCTTATGTAGCGGATGATGACGAGGCGTATGCCAAGGCGATCCTGACATTGCTTCAGGAGGATGATAAAGCAATGGAGCTTTCGGTAAACGCAAACGCATTTATGAAGGAATATATCAAGAAAAATGATATGGCATTGCGGAATATCCTGCATTGAATTAATGAATGTGGAAACAGACATTAACGGAGGAATGATTTTACAGCAGAATGAATGTTTATAAGAGACTGAAACAATTACTGAATCAAAAACAGAAGCGCAGCGTGGCGGTTCTTATCGTTCTGATCTTTATCAGCGCTTTACTGGAAACGCTGGGGGTATCGTTTATTGTGCCGTTGGTTTCGGCTGTTGTCGATCCGGAGGCAATTATGGGTAATCGATATGTGGTTATGGTCTGTGGCTGGCTGCATCTGACGATCAACGATCCTGCTGCATTTGTGAAATTACTGCTGGGAGTAACGATGGGAATCTTTCTGATCAAAAATATGTATCTTTTATTCCTTTATTATATACAGGCGCGTTTTGTAACGAAAACAGAGGCGGAATCCTCGATTCGCCTGCTGAACGAATATTTAAACCGTCCCTATGAATATTATCTGAATGCTGACGTCAATGCTTTGTTCCAGACGATCAATAAAGACATCCCCCATGTATTTGAACTGCTGCAGGAGGTAATGAAGCTGCTGACGGAGATTGCGGTATCTATCTGCTTGTGCTTATTTTTGTTATTGTTCGTAGATCTGGGAATGATGCTCAGTATTGCCGCCCTGCTTGGAGTAATGGTAATAGTGATCATCTTATTTTTAAAACCGCTGCTGGGCAATCTGGGACAGGGAAGACTCAAACAGCAGGTGCTTACGATGAAATGGATGCAGCAGGGGATTTTCGGCATCAAGGATGTGAAAGTCGCTGCAAAGGAAAACTATTTTCTGAAGAATTTTGCCAGTGCGTACCGTAAACTGGCGGGCGTGACCAGAAGATATACAGTACTGAACAACGCTCCCCGTCTGATCATTGAGACAGTCTGTATTGTTGGGCTGTTGGGATATATGCTGATCAGCTTTATCAATGGAGCAGATATGGTGGAGATGCTGCCGCTCCTTGGAGCATTTGCGGTTGCGGCAGTCAGGCTGATGCCCAGCATCAACAGGATCTCTACGCACCTTTCTACGATTGCTTATTATGAGCCGTCTTTGAATTTTGTCTGCGATCATCTGAATATTGCGTCATTAAATGCTGCAGAATTGCATGAATCTAAAGAAACGATGTCTTTTAAGGATAAGATCTGTTTAAACGATATAACGTATGCATATCCGAATACGGAACGAAAGATTTTTGATCATGCGGATATGGAGATCCCTGCCGGTTCTTCTGTGGGCGTGATCGGCAGTTCCGGTGCAGGCAAGACAACGATCATTGATGTCCTTCTGGGACTTCTGGTGCCGGAAGAAGGTAAGATATTATGCGATGGGGTTGATATTCGGGAGAGATATGCCGCCTGGCTTCATAATATCGGTTATATTGCCCAGAATATCTATATGCTGGATAATACCATTCGCGCCAATGTAGCCTTTGGCGTAGATGAGGATGAGATAAAGGAAGACCGGATCTGGGAAGTCTTACAGGAGGCGCAGATGGCGGATTACATCCGTTCCCTGCCGGAAGGGCTGGATACGATCATCGGCGACAGAGGCGTGCGTCTTTCGGGAGGACAGAGACAAAGGATCGGGATTGCGAGAGCGCTCTATCATGATCCAGAGCTTCTTGTTTTTGACGAAGCCACAAGCGCGCTTGATAATGATACGGAGGCGGCGATCATGGAAGCAATCAACTCCCTGAAGGGGAGAAAGACGATGGTGATTATCGCACACCGGTTAAAGACCATAGAGAACTGCGATATTTTATATAAGGTGGAGCATGGAAAGATAGAAAAGGTAACGGAGTAAAGCTGCTAATGAAGATTGCGATCATTCTGCCTCATTTTTATCCTTATGTGGGCGGAGCTGAAAAAATGTTTTATGATCTGGCGATGGGACTGGCTGAAATGGGACACGAAGTTCATGTGGTGGCGAGGAATGTCGGAGAGGAGTATCTTGGCTTTCGTGAGATGGGCGGGATTAAGGTGTGGTATTGCCCGTGGCGGTCCATGTTTGGTCATCCGTTTCCTAAAGAAAGCGACATTGAACCGCATATTTCGTGGTGTGACATTGTGCATACCTCGATCTTTACCACGTCCCCGGTGGTTAGCAGGCTTGCGCGAAAATATCACAAACCCTCCGTACTGACAATCTATGAGGCAAGAGGATGGAAATGGTACTGGGCGGATAATTTTATCAGGGCAACGGTGTTTTTTCTGGTAGAACAATATACCTGTCGGAGACGATTTGACCGATACCATGCGATTTCTGACGCTACTAAGAGGGATATTGAGCGTTATATGGGGAAGAAAAATGTGACAAGGGTCTATCTTGCCAATGAGCTTGGGAAGACAGAGAATACTTCTGATTTTACACTGCGGGGATATTTTGATCTTCCGGAGGATGCCAAGGTATTTTTATACTATGGAAGACCGGGAAAAACAAAGGGAATCCATATTTATGAACAGGCGATCGCAGAAGTAAAAAAGCGCATAGAGACCCTTCCAGCACAGGGAATATACTTTTGCTTCTTATTGGGGAAGGAGCCGGAGGATCTTCGTGAAGCATTTTTGAAAAAGATCAAAAAAGATGGCTTAGAGGATATTGTCAGGGTGCGCAATTCGGTGGAAAGAAAGGATCTGGAGGCATGCATTCGTCAGGCAGATACAGTGGTGGTGCCGTCTCTGACGGAAGGATTTGGATTCAGCGCATTGGAGGCATGTCAGATCGGAACAAGGCTGATCTACAGTGACGGGGGATCGCTGCCGGAGGTGGCTTACGGAACCTGCCGTTCCTTTAAAAACAGGGATGTAATGGATCTTGCCGATAAGCTGGCTGCAGTAATAGAGGAAAAAGAGGATGCGTTTTTAAACATCCCGGAAAAAACTTTTACCTATGAAGAAATGTTAAACGGCATCATCAGGATATATGAGGAAGCAGTGAAATAATGTTGATTTGTTTATGGATCTTAGGGATGGCAGCATCATTCCTTATGACAGCATTGATATATCGGAGAGCAGAGATTGGGCGGCTTCTTATCGTCTCTCAAGGGTTGTATTACTGCCTTTATATTGTGGTCAGTGGGTTGATGATATGGGTCAATCATTTTAACCTGTTGCGGGGGACGCTGGGTACGTTATTGATGGAAACGGCAGTGATCGGCGTATTGTGTTTTTTTCAGAGCTCCATTTGTCGTAAAAGCAAAATAGTACGACGGCTGAAGCTGTATCGGGAGGAAAGCCTGTGCTTTACGCTTTCCTGGAAGAAATATCTGCCGCTTGCAATAATATTGGCTGTCAGCGCATTTTTAGTACATGAGAAAGCCGGTTTTTATGGAACCGGACAGGACCAGGGATTATATCAGATCCGCGCCATGATGTATATGGGTGGGTATAATGATAATATCATTGATTTTCCAGAGTATTATTATGTGGAAAATAATTGGGAGAAAAATGAATATCTGCGGATACTAGAAGATATGGATGGGTATTATCTGCTTAAGAAGGATGGTCTTGAGAATGCCAATGATGTGAACGGCATCCTGCATGGTATCTCCACCTTTCCGGCATTGTTGGGATTGTGGGGGAAGATGTTTGGATTAAGCAATATGCCGGGCATTATGACGGTGTTATATCTTTTGGCGCTTGCCAATGTATGGCTGATCGGGGACAATCTGGGATTTAAGCCGTGGGTCAATTGGATCTTGGCATCCTTTATGGCGGTATGTCCCATCGTTGTATGGAGTGCCCAGCAGACGCTGACAGAGATGGGATTTACTCTGATGATTTGCGCTTTTTTTGAGCTGATGACCGAAAATACGAAAAAAAAGGTTTCTTTTTGGTCGGTGATCCCGTTGCTGGCGGCATGTTATTATCATGTGATCTTTACGGTTTTGATCCCGCTATTTGTTATGCTTTATCTGACCAATTATCTGCAGAGTAAAAACCGGGGATTCCTGGCGGCGCTGATGCTTCTGATGGTTGGTTATGCTACAGGATATTCCATGATGCAGAATACGGCGTGGCATTATACAATGAAAAATTTCCAGCAGCTGTTTAGTAAGTCCAAATATCTTCTAAACGAGGACAATATTGAAGCAGCGATCTGGATCGCTTCCGCAATCATTTTTTCCGCAGCTGCGGTTTTGATGCAAAAAGAGGTACGCAGGAAGCTGTTCTTATGGTGGGGCAGGATCAGGGAAAACTCTCTGGCAAAAAAGATGGTAGGCTGGGGGATTCGTGTAGTAACACTATTGTTGATCGGCTTCTTTGTCTATAAAGGGATCTGGGCTTATCGTATCGATATGTGGCCTATGAAGCTGAGCATTTTAGGTTATCTGATCATGACGGGTTACGTGATGATGCCGGCAATGGTGTTGGGAATATGGCTGAAAGCGGGAAATGGTCTGCGTGACCGCAATGTGATGACGTTAGTGTTAAGCAGTTTTTATGTGATGTTTTTCTATTGCGGCATTTTGTGGGTACTAATTTATTATTATTATTATTACGCCAGATATTTTTCGGTATTTGTAGTTCTGGTTCTGATCATGGCGGGATATTTATTAAACCGCATACCTTGGCAGATAGCGGTGCCGGTTTGTCTTTGCATGATCACGCTGGTCAAATCTCAGAGTAGTCTGCTGTATAATGCACAGGATCTGACTTATATGAGTTATGAGCAGCTGGAAGAGATCGCAGCCCTGATAGGAGATCAGAGGGAGGATCGAAAAGAAGATTCGCCAGGACAGAACGATGTGATCCTGATTTATGATCAGGGATATCACAGCCCCCGTATCTTTGCCCTTGCCCTGAAGGGACTGACAGGCGCGGATATCCTGTATCTGAATTATGACCGGATGCCATTGCAGCTGATGGAATGCAGGGCAAGGTATGACGATATCTATGTTGTGCAGTATCATCTGGGACGTTTTTCCCCGGAGGATGAGAATTGGACATTTTTATACTGGGGAGTTATGAAAACGTCTATATATGATAATTTTGTGGAAAGCGGGCTGCCGTATGCGAAGGAGACGGTGACGATCGAAACCCCGTTATCACTTTTAATTTATAATCAATAAAACAAAGGAGTAAGATAAATGAAATTGATTATACAGATTCCCTGTTATAATGAGGCGGACACCTTAGAGATAGCACTAAATGACCTTCCGAAAAAGATTGACGGAATCGATGAGATCGAATATCTGATCATCAATGACGGCAGTCAGGACAAGACTGTAGAGGTTGCTATGAACTGGGGCGTTCATCATGTAGTCAGCTTTACCAGAAATAAGGGACTGGCGAAAGGTTTTATGGCGGGGATCGAGGCATGTCTTTCTTATGGAGCGGACATCATCGTGAATACGGATGCGGATAATCAATATTGCGGGGAAGATATTGAGAAGCTGATCGCGCCGATCCTGAAGGGAGAGGCAGATATTGTTGTCGGCGAGAGACCGATCGATCAGACAGAGCATTTTTCATGGATCAAGAAGAAACTTCAGCACTTCGGAAGCTGGGTAGTGAGAAAGGCATCGAAGACGCAGATCCCGGACGCGCCTTCAGGATTTCGGGCGTTTTCCAGAGAGGCTGCCATGCATTTTAATGTAATCAATGAATATACCTATACCCTGGAGACGATCGTGCAGGCGGGAAGAAACAAGATGGCAATCACTTCAGTGCCGGTCAGAACCAATCCTGAACTGCGGGAGTCGCGGTTATTTAACAGCATTGCTTCCTATATTAAAAAATCCATGCTGACCATCTTAAGGGCACTACTGATGTACCGTCCGCTGGCATGCTTGACGGCAGTGGGAGCGATCCCGTTTCTGGCAGGTTTTGGTCTTGGTATTCGATTTCTGATCTTCTATTTTAACGGTAGAAATTCCGGGCATATCCAATCATTGATTTTAGCCTGTACATTGATGATCATGGGATTTATGACCTTTGTTATCGGTATGCTTGCGGATGTATTGAGCGCAAATCGCAAGATTATCGAAGATGTACAGTATCATATCAGAAAACTGACATACGACAAGACGGATACAAAGGTATGGCAGGAAGCTGCCACACAGGCGCTGCAGATAGAGGAGACAGATATGGATGAGGCAGAAAAAGGGAATGAGAATGAGACTTCAGAAAGCAAGCGCTGAGCAATAGGAGCGGTATGGAAAGGGATATCCCATGGAAAGTAAAAAACCGACAGTAACCATATATATATTGGTTTATAATAATGCGGGGGAGCTCCCGGCAACGATAGAGTCGGTGATGAAGCAGACCTATACGGATGCAGAGGTGATCCTCAGCGATGATGGATCGCAGAATTATGACGTCAGTATTTTGGAGCAGTATGCCGCTGACCTTAGAAAAAAATACGGGCAGGTCAGGATCAATCTGAATGAAAAGAATGTGGGAACGGTGAAACATTTAAACAGAGTGCTGAAAATGGCAGAGGGAAAATACCTGATCAGCTGTTCTTCCGGAGATACCTTTGCCAAGGAAGATACCATAGAAAAGATCGTCAGGACATTTGAACAAAAGAAGACGCTGCTGCTGACCACCAGAAGGTTGGATGTTATGCCTGAGAAAAAGAAAACTCGTCCTTCCATGCTGACCGGAATACTGTTGAAGTATACCCCTGGTATACTTATGGATTATATGATCAGGAAGAAAAATGTGATCAGTGGATGCTGTACATTTTATCAGAAAGAATTATTTGAAACCTATGGATATTTTGACGAGCGGTATCATCTGGTGGAAGATTATCCTTATTATGTGATGCTTTTGCAGAAGAAGGTGAAGTTTGGATGGAGCAGTATGGTGAGCATCCATCACCGGATGGGCGGGGTATCCACCGGCAGGGTTCACCCAAGTATTTATAAGGATATTGAACTGATGCGTTCCTTATTGAAGAAGGAAGGCTGATGTTATACCGGTTGTTGGAAGATTCACAGGAGTGTCATCGCAGTAAAACTGCTCTGACATGGAGGATTGATGTAGAAGGAAAGACGAGGTCATAGATATGGAGATCAAAAAGTATCCGTTGCAGCAGCATGGCGATTCGAGAGGTCATCTTGTGGCATTGGAAGAGAAGACGGATGTGCCGTTTGAGATCAAACGGGTATATTATATGTTTGATACGAAAAGCGGGATCGTTCGCGGGATGCATGCCCACAAATCTTTGGAACAGCTTTTGGTATGCGTGCATGGTTCGGTAAAGATTCTTTTAGATGATGGAACAGAGAAGGAGACGGTACTGCTCGACAATCCCTATGAGGGACTTTACGTATCCAATAATATGTGGAGGGAAATGTCGGAATTTTCGGAAGGCGCGGTACTGATGGTATTTGCATCAAAGTATTACGATGAAGACGATTATATCAGGGATTATGATGAATTTTTACGGTTTGTTGGAAAAAAAATTTAACACTCTGACAGGAAGGAAAGTTTGAATGGATAAAATAGCGGTTTTGATCCCGTGCTATAATGAAGAAAAAACCATAGAGAAGGTTGTTAAGGATGCAAAGGCGGCATTGCCGGAGGCAGTCGTCTATGTGTATGATAATAACTCTACGGATGCTACGGCTGAATTGGCTAAGAAAGCAGGAGCCGTGGTACGGAATGAGTACCGGCAGGGCAAGGGGAATGTGCTGAGAAGGATGTTTCGCGAGATCGATGCTCAGTGCTATATCATGGTGGATGGGGATGATACCTATCCCATGGAGTATGCCTCAAAGATGGCGTCGCTTGTGCTGGAGAAGAATATTGATATGGTGGTAGGCGACCGGCTTTCTTCAACCTATTTTACAGAAAACAAGCGGCCGTTCCATAATATGGGCAATTCTGTGGTAAGGAGCGCCATTAACCGCCTGTTTGGCTGTGAGATCAAGGATATTATGACTGGATACCGGGCTTTGTCCTATGAATTTGTCAAGAGTTATCCGGTACTTAGCAGAGGGTTTGAGATTGAAACGGAAATGACGATCCATGCAGTCTTTAACCAGATGGCAATTGAAAATGTAGTGGTGGAGTACCGCGACCGTCCGGAGGGCAGTGAGTCGAAATTAAATACTTATTCCGACGGATTTAAGGTGCTCTCTACGATCATAAAGTTGTACAAGGACTATAAACCGCTGTCATTTTTTACCATGCTGGCGTCTGTAATGACTATCGTTGCGGCGGGTATGTTCCTTTGGGTATTTGCAAGGTTTTTGAACAGCGGTCTGGTGGAGAATATGCCGACGTTGGTGGTCAGCGGTTTTATTGAGCTGGCGGCATTGCAGGCATTCTTTGCTGGCATGATCTTATCAGATATGGTGACGAAGAAACGTCGGGAATTTGAGATGTATCTGCTGGAAATCAATCAGAAGAAGCGGGAGCTCCTTGCCACAGAGACAATCGGAGGAAAAGAATCATAAAAATGGATGAGTGGCTGGATCGGAAAACAGGATCAAAGAGACGGGTAAATGAAGCAGACAATTATTGAGAAAGAAAGTAAGATCAGTAATACAGAGCATAAGCAGAACGGACTGGCTGAAAAATGGCTTCCGCTTGCGGTATGCGTTTTCTTTTATGTTGCCATGTGCCTGATCTACGGTCCACAGCTGGGCGCTGATTCTAATGGATATATCCATATGATATCGGCAAGAGAGCCGGTATATCCGTTATTTCTGATGATATTCCGAAGAGTCTTTGGTGAGGCGCGTTATCTGTATGTGGTGGCTTTTGCACAGAATCTGCTGATGGCCTTTGCCGTATGGTATCTGACGATGTATCTGAAACAGAGATTTGCATGGAAGGAATGGATGACTTATGTGATGATCGCCATGCATTTTGCAGTTGCGCTGCTGTGTCAGTTTGCTGCAGGCAGGGCGTCCATCTTTCCGAACAGCATATTGACAGAGGGCATTACGCTTTCTTTGTGGCTGATCTTTATTACGTTTCTGTTAAAAGCATTGTGGGAGAAGCATATGCGTTATGTGCTTTATGCCCTTATACTGGCAGCAGTCATGATGGATGTCAGAAAGCAGATGGCGGTGGGTTATATCGTATTGTTTGGGACGCTGCTGCTTGGCTGGATCGGTCAAAAAGGATATTTTAAACGGATGGCTGCCGTGACGGGGATGATTCTTTGCAGTATCCTGCTTGCATTGGGCGGGACAAGATTATACAATTATGTGATGCGGGGAGAATTTACGCAGAATACCAGAGATATGAATCTTGTGCTTACCACTTCGCTGTATATAGCGGAGAAAGAGGATGCGTCGCTGATTGACGAGCCTGTGGTACGGGAGTTGTTTGTGCAGGTGATGGAGCTTCTGGAAGAAAAGGAATGTAATTACCGTTTTGCCAAGCCGGGATGGCGCAATCTGGAAGCGCACTATGGCGCCCATTATGACAAGATCACGATTGATACCACAGGTCCTATGTTTATTGAATATGCCATGGAGCAGGGGTTTGCCGAGGGATTAGAAGCAGAGCAGGAGGCTGACCGGATGAGCGGAGTCATTGTAAGATCGCTGCTGGCAGACAATCTTGGAACCTACCTGAAGGTATATCTGGCTTCCGTGGGAAACGGACTGATCAATTCCGTGGCAAAGAGAAACGCATTGCTGGACTGGTATGCCCTTGCGGCTTATCTAATTTATTGCGTACTGATGGCGCTCTGTCTTTTGAAAAAAGAAACAAGGCGCGCCGGATTATTTGGACTGACAGTTGTTATCTGTATCGGCGTTAATGTGGGTGTGACGGCGGCGCTTATTTTCTGTCAGACAAGATATATGATCTATAATATGGCGTTGTTTTATATGGCGGGAATTCTGATGTTTTATGAGTGGCTTAAATCCGTGCAGGAGGGATAATATAATCACATGAAAGCAATGAGGGATATATTAAAAAAATTAAATTATATCATGAACCGGAAGCAGAAGCAGCAGTATATTTTTGTGACGGTGGTGGCATTGATCGGTTCGGTGTGGGAGTTGTTGGGTGTTTCTTCCCTATTGCCGTTTATTGAGACCATCATGACGCCGGAAGAAGCCAAAAAGAAATGGTATGTTGCTTTTTTTTCCAGGTGGTTTCCTATGGATACCCCGGTTCAGATGATGACGGTGATGGGGATACTGATCATCATTATATATATTTTGAAAAATGCTTATTTGATGATGTCGTCCTATGTGCAGGCATGGTATTCAACCAGCGTGCAGCGTGACCTGTCCATTAAAACAGCCAATACGTTCTTGCACAGTTCTTATCTGTTTCATCTCGGCGTAAATTCTTCCGTGCTGATCAGGACGATCAATCAGGATGTGGTCGGCGTGTTTGCCGTATTCTTTTATCTGTTCCGCGTGCTGGCAGAGGTATTTACCATTACGGCAATCAGCGCATATATCGTAGTATTAGATCCGATCCTTGCGGTTTCTCTGGTGGGGATTCTGGGCTCCTGTATGCTGATTTTGTTTTTCGGACTGAAAAAGCTGGTAAAAATGTTTGGGCGGATCGGACAGGACTGCGAAGCAAAGATGCTGCAATATCTGACGCAGGCATTTACCGGAATCAAAGAGATCATGGTGATGAACCGCCAGAAATATTTTGAAGACAGTTTTGATCAGTCTTGTTCCTTAAATGCAAGAGCGGCGAAGCGTAATAATTTCTTAAATGTCATTCCCACCAATGTGTATGAGGTGGTATGTATCGGCGGATTGATCGGGGTTGTGATCGTGCGTCTTCATATGATCGATGATATTACCGGTTTTGTAACCAATCTTGCCATCATTGCAGCTGCCGCATTTCGCTTATTTCCCGCGGTCAGCCGTCTTACGACGAATCTGAATGCGATCATGTACAACCGCCCCAGACTGGATTCCATGTATGAAATGCTAAAGACTATTGAAAATGAAGCAACTTATCAGATGCGGGAAGTGGATCCGGATAGTGTGGAACCGTTAAAGTTTGATCAGGAACTAAAGATTGATGCAATCACATGGAAATATCCTGCCGGAAAAGAGGCAGTACTGAAGGATCTGGAATTGACGATAAAGAAAGGACAGTCCATTGCTTTGATCGGACCTTCCGGTGCCGGGAAAACAACTCTGGCTGATGTGATCTTAGGTCTGCTGGCACCACAGAAAGGGCAGATTCTGCTGGATGGCGCAGATGTTTATGCAAACCTTCCGGGATGGTCAAGAATCATTGGATATGTGCCACAGGCAGTTTATCTGACCGATGATACGATCCGCAATAATGTGGCGTTTGGAGTTTACGAGGATCAGATTGATGAGGATAAGGTATGGCGGGCTTTGGAGGAAGCACAGCTGGCGCCTTTTGTTCGTGAACTTCCGGAAGGACTGGATACGATGGTGGGAGAGCGCGGTGTCAGGCTGTCAGGCGGACAGCGTCAGAGGATTGCGATTGCAAGGGCGCTTTATGAGAATCCGGAGATCCTTGTTTTGGATGAAGCCACCAGCGCATTGGATACGGAAACAGAAACGGCTGTTATGGAATCTATTGATTCCCTTCATGGAACGAAGACGATGATTATCGTTGCGCACCGTCTGACCACGATCAGAAATTGTGATATGATCTATGAGATTAAGGACGGCATAGCGGTCAGGAGGGATAAAGAGGAAGTGTTGGGAGAAGCGGCGCAGAAATCATAATGCGAAAGGTCAGCTGGGGTAAGACCCCAGATGTATGGGGACTGATATGAAGATATTATTTATCACACATTATGATAATATGTATGGTGCGAATAAAGCGTTGTTTTCTCTTGCGCTGCTGCTAAAGATGAAATACGGGGAAGAACCGGTTGTAGTAGTCCCCGCAGAGGGCGGAATGGCGGAGCAGTTGACAAAAGTGGGCATACAGGTAATCTTCCATCCGGTAACACAGTGGCAGGCGGTTTATTCCACACCGCTTCGGTTTCTGGTCAAAAAGATCAAACGGAAGAAAAAGCTGATGCAGGAAGTGGATTCCTTATATCAATTGATTTGCGATGAGGAGGTTTTTGGGCAAAAACCTGACTTGATTTATTCCAATTCCAGTGTGATCGGAACAGGAGCTATGCTGGCAGAAAAGCTGGGATGCAGGCATATCTGGCATATACGGGAATTTTCATGGGAACACTTTCATATGAAATATTTTTATCCAAAGAAAAGGGTCTGTGAGCTGTATGAACAGTCGGAGTGTCTCGTGACGATTTCCGACGCCTTGAAGGACAATTATCAGCAAAAGTATCCCAATGCCATGATTCGGCGGATCTATGATGGTGTCAGCGGGGAATATCCTGTAAAAAGAAAGGACCCGGAAGAACGCCCCATACGGTTTTGTTATATTGGTTATCTGTTCCCGATGAAACATCAGGAGCAGATCTTAGAAGCATGTGAATGTCTGAATCGGGAGGGAATGACGGAATATGAAGTCTATCTGGTAGGTGATGGCAGGGATGCCTACCGTGACAGACTGCAAAGGAAGGTCCTGCAGGCGGGATTGTCCCAGGTGAAGATGACAGGCTATCGTACAGATGTGCATGAGCTTTTGGAAACAATGGACGTTGGGTTAATCGCTTCCGAATATGAGGGTTTTGGTCTGGTGACTGTAGAATACATGCTGCATGGTATGCCGGTGATCGGAAGAAACAGCGGCGGAACTCCTGAGATCATCCAGGATCAGGTGACGGGGTATCTGTATGATGGGACGGAAGGACTTGTTAAGGCTATGAAATACATGATGCAGCATCCGGAGAAGATAAAGCAGATGGGAAAAGCCGGAGCAGAGCGGGCAAGGGAATGTTTTTCAGAGGAGCGCAATGCGGAAGAGATTGCACGCCTGATTTACGAAGACCATAAAAGTGAAGGATAGATAAAAAAGCAAGCGAAAATAGGAGAATAACATTGTTTATTATACGCTTTCATGGCGGTCTTGGAAACCAGATGTTAGAATACTGCTTCTACAGGTATATGCAGGAATATATATCGAAGGATGTAAAAGCGGATTTGACGTGGTTTGATCGTAATTATAAAGAGCATCAGGGGTTTGAACTTGACAGAGTTTTTGGAATAAAGCTTCAGACAGCGACTTATGAAGAGATTGCAAGGGTACACGAATATTATCCCAGGTATTATCCTCTGGCGGCGCTACGTTATCTTTCGAGGAAAAATGCGGCGCGGAAAAACAGGAACAGGGATACGAAGGATATGCATATCTTTGATTTTGGTCCGATGCAGTACCAGTTTAATCCTGTTTATCAGACCTTGGATCAGAAAAAAGACTGGTATATCGAGGGTGTGTTCTGCTCTGATGCGTATTTTCAAAAGTGTGAAGAAATCCTGCGGAGGGAGCTGCAATTTTGCCGGCCGTTAAAGGGCAAAAACTATGAGTTGAAGGAAGAAATGGAGCGGTGTCAGTCAGTGGCTGTCCATGTCAGGCGGGGAGATTATGTAGGCAATGCTTTTGATATTGTAGGTCCGGAGTATTACAAAAAAGCGGTGGAGTATATCAAAGACAGGGTATCGGAGCCGGTATTTTATATATTTTCAGATGATATGGATTATATCACAAGGGAATTTACTTTTTTGGAAAAGTATATTCCGGTGCATAATAAGGGAAAGGAAAGTTATGTTGATATGCAGCTGATTAGCTGCTGTCAGCATATGGTCATTGCCAACAGCACCTTTAGTTATTGGGGGGCGCTGCTTGGAGAAAAGGAAAGTAGTATCGTCATTGCGCCAGCCAGGTATAAAGAGGATGAAGATATTGTGCTTGCAAGAAGGAATTGGGTATTACTGCCTACGTAAGCAATGCGGCACAATAGAAAAGAAATTTGCCAGAGTTTCGCAATTGTCTAAGATGATATAATTAGGATAAGAGGTATGATATGGATTTAGAATGGAGTTATAAACGGTTATATTGGAAAGTGCGCAGATATATGGATGTGCATCTTAAGATGCCGGGCAATAGGAAATCCTATTATGGAAAAAAGATCCTATCTATAGCGGACACCAATAAAAAACTGGAGGAATTGATCTTGTCCGGGAAACCTTTTGCAGCAGGAAGGATCGGCGGGACAGAGTTAAAAGCCATGATCGGCGGTCAGCTGCAAAACAAGTCCATGAAGAAAAAGGAAGAGGCAAGAAGCCTGTTGATCTGTCTTTCCGGTTTTTTCGGGGATATGGATGAGTTTGACCGATTTGTACGATTGATGCAGGATTCCTTAAATAGTATGGACATGATCGGCGTGTGGTATAATCAGATGGAAGATTATATGCTGCAGCATTATGGACGGCAGGAGCTTCTGTTAGGCAGGCTGGAAGGGCTGGAACCGTGGTATTGTCCGGATGAACCATGGACAAGATGTCTGAAAGGGAAAAAGGTGGTCTGCGTTCATCCGTTTGAAGAAAGTATTCTGGAACAATATCAAAAACGGGAGCAGCTATTTCAGGGGAGTGATATTCTGCCGGAGTTTGAACTGCGCTGTGTAAAGGCGGTACAGACATTGTATGGGCAGGAAGACGAGCGGTTTCCAAGCTGGTTTGATGCTTTGGAGTATATGTTTGAAGAGACGATGAAGGAAGAATTTGATATTGCGCTGGTTGCCTGTGGGGCGTACGGACTGCCTTTGGCAGCAAGACTTCGGGATGCAGGAAAACAGGCGGTTCATGTGGGTGGTGCACTGCAGCTGTTATTTGGAATCCGAGGAGCGAGGTGGGATGATTTTTCGTTGTTAAAGCCATTTTATAATGAGTCGTGGAGTTATCCCTTGGCTAGCGAACATTTAAAAACTGATTCGATGGGTGTGGAAAATGGATGCTATTGGTAAGATTGCTTTTTGGGCGGGGATATTGTGTGAACTGATCGTTTCTGTTTCCGGTTATGCGTTTGGTGGTTATCGTGAACCAATGATCATTGTTCTTGGGATGCTGCTTTTCTCCATTTCTATCTGTACGCATCTGGAATTGAAAAAAAACTGGCTGCTTTATCTGATCTGCGCAGTAGTGGGATTAGGGTATTATTATCTACAGTCCTCTGCATTGATCCTGCGTATTCTGCTGATCCTGCTTGCCGGAAGGGAACGGAAAGCGGAGCCGGTGATGAAGTTTTTTTTCTGGGGAACGTTGGTAATTATGGTATATACGGCAGTTGTAGCGGTGCTTGGACTTCATAACAGCCTCAGTCTGACACAGCATTTCCGCCATGAGGAGGAGACGAGATACTGCTTTGGTTTTTATCATCCCAATGGGTTTGCTTTTTTTCTGTTCCGGACACTGGTTCTGGGCTTATACACTTATGGAAAACAGTTGAAGTCGTGGATGATGGCGGTGGTCGCTGCCGCCTCGATGATTTTATTCTGGATGGCGGGCTCTAAAATGGGAATGGTGGCGGCCATTTGTGTGATCGTGGCATTTTGGCTTGTGAGATATTTTAAAACAGATGAGGCAAGAAGAACTTTTTATTTTCTTGGTAATGCATTAATAGGGTTGGAAGTGTTATTCCTTATGGTCTCCATGGTTTGTTTTGTGCCGTCGGCAGAATTTGACCTGACCGGTGAGGGATTTTGGCAGATCCTGAATGAATTGACTACAGGAAGGCTGTTTTTTATCCATAAAGCGTTTCTTGAGTATCCGGTTCCTTTATGGGGATATCAGGGATTCATGGAAGCAACAGAAGTGGGATTTGTGAATGCGCTGTATAATCAGGGGCTCGTATTCCTGTTGGTTTATCTTGTGGCTCTATTCTATCTGTTTTATAGAATGTATCAAAATAAGGATATGCCGGCATTGGTGCTGATTCTGGGATTTACGTTGTATGCTATGGCGGAGGCCTTTCTGCCGTATTTTAATAAAAACGGGGTCTGGATGTTGTTTCTTGGTTGGAATCTTTATTGGACGCGGGTAGGAAAGGAAACGGTTATTGTACATGAAGATTAAGATTAATTTTATTGATTTTTGGAGCGATCTGGTCAAGACGGATAATTATTTTTATAATATTTTGAAAAAATATTATGATGTAGAGATCAGTGAAGATCCGGATTATGTCTTCTGCAGCTGTTTTGGCAATAAGCATTTTAAATATCATAACTGCGTTAAGATATACTATGTTGGAGAGAATATCGTTCCTGATTTCAATCTGTATGATTATGCGATGGGGTTTCATTATATTGATTTTGAAGACAGATATATAAGGCTTCCCTTATATCTTTTGTATGATAAAAAGATTGCGGAAGCGGCGCATAAGAAGCACGAGTATCCGGACGAGTATTATCTTAGTAAACAGGGGTTCTGCAATTTTGTGGTCTCCAATCCCTATGCGGCCGGAGAACGGGATCAGATGTTAGAGGAGATGAACCGCTATCAGACAGTGGATTGTGGAGGCAGATACCGTAACAATGTTGGCGGACCGGTGAAGGACAAGATGGCGTTTGCAAAAAATTACCGCTTTACCATTGCCTTTGAGAACTCTACTATGAGCGGTTATACGACAGAAAAGATCTTTGAGGCATTTGCAGCGGATACCATTCCGATTTATTGGGGTAGCCCGCGGATTGCGGAGGAGTTTAACCCAGAGGCATTTATCAACTGCCACGATTTTCCTGATCTTAAGAGCGTGGTAGAATATGTAAAAGAGATCAATGAGAATCAGGAACTGTATTTAAAGATGATCAAAGCGCCGATCGTAAGGGAGGACAGTCAGGCGGCAGAATATCTGAAAGAGGAATATGCAACAGATTTTCTGCGGTCGATCTTTGATCAGGATAAAGAGAAAGAGATCCGCCGGAATATGGAGTATATAGGGCGGGAATATCAGATAAAGCTAATAGATGACAAGCAGATTGAAGAAGTTCTGAATGTA
>CAMWHY010000047.1 GCA_947174185.1 uncultured Lachnospiraceae bacterium
ATCTACACATCTTTCAACTACAGTCTGTAATAAATGCGCGAATCTCCGCAAGGCACCTTTCCATCATATCATTGCAAAATTTTCTACTAATTTCCAGCCTTTCCAGCTGCCCTTCGTTAAAATCTTCTGCATCCGCAAGGAATCTTCTGCACATTTCCTGATACTTTGGCTCCTTCTGGATACGCTCCCTGTTCAATGCACGCTGCAGACGTTCCCCATCTTCTACTTCGACATAAATGGGAATCACCCGATCCTTTCCAAGATATTCCCTTGTCTTCTCATAAGATTCCAGCGTGCCGATCATCAGATAATCACCCGCTGAAAGATCGATTTGCCCATCATCCGCAGTAAAATAATACCAGTCTCCATGAACGGTATGATAACAACGGGATTCAATCACTCTGCCCTGGGCTCTCATCTCATCAAGCCGGACTTTATCTACAAAGTGATAGGTTTCTCCCTCCCGCTCTCCCTGCCGGACCGGACGCGTTGTATAAGGAATGACCAGTCTTAAACCGAGCGACTGGTCTCCTGCCAGAATCCTATACAAAGTATCCTTGCCGCTGGCGCTTTTTCCCATGATATAGAATAATTTCCCCATGATCCTACCTGTTTCTTTTGTTTTCTACTCTTTTTCAATCTATTTCCACAACCCGGATCATATTTGTATTGCCGGCAACGCCAAGGGGAAGTCCTGCCGTCAGCACCACCTTATCTCCCTCCTGCACATAACCGGCTTCTCTTGCAACCTCCAAAGCCGTTTCAAACAGATGATCTGCCGATTTATCCTCCGCGATCAAAAATGCCTTAACACCATATAGAAGATTCATCTGACGGCACACTTCCTGTGTTGTGGTAAATGCAATGATCGGACATGCCGGCTTATACCGCGAAATCTTTCCCGCTGTGAATCCCGACATCGTAACCGTCAGAATCGCCGCAGCGCCCACATCCGCTGCTGTTTCACAGGTAGCGTGTGAAATCGCATCCGTAATCCCCATCTGTACACCATATTCCGTCCGGCGCATCCTCCCGGCATGGTTGATGCTCTGCTCCGTTCTAAACGCAATACGGGACATTGTCTGTACCGCTTCTATGGGATATTCTCCCGCTGCGCTTTCTCCGGAAAGCATGATTGCAGTCGTACCGTCAAAAATTGCATTCGCCACATCTGTGGTCTCTGCCCTGGTAGGACGGGGATTGCTCACCATGGATTCCAACATCTGTGTTGCCGTGATGACATGCTTTCCCTGTGCAACCGCTTTCTTGATCATCTCTTTCTGCAGGATAGGGATCTCCTCCATGGACACCTCAACGCCCATATCGCCTCTAGCTACCATAACGCCGTCCGACACCTCTAAGATCTCATCCAGATTCTTAATGCCCTGCATATTCTCTATCTTTGAGATAATCTTTATCCGGCTCCCATACTCATCCAGAATCTTACGGATCGCCAATACGTCTTCTTTACATCTCACAAAGGACGCTGCAATAAAATCATATTTCTGCTGCGCCGCAAAACGGATATCCGAATCATCCACCTCATTGATATATGGCATGGAAAGTTCTACGCCCGGCACGTTCACCCCTTTATGGTTGCTGACTTTGCCGCCAGTGATTACCTCACATATAATATCGGTATCCGTGATCTCTTTCACTACCATCTCTACTTTACCGTCGTCTATTAAAATATGCGTCCCTACAGTTACATCGTTTTTCAGATTCTTATACGTAATCGTGGCGCGTTCTGCGGTTCCCATCATTTCTTCTGTCGTAAGGGTAAATCTCTGACCTCTTTGCAGGATCTCTTTGCCATTAATAAAATCTCTCAGCCTGATCTCCGGTCCCTTGGTGTCCATTAACATAGCGACGGGAAGCGCCAGTTTTGCGGCAACCTTGCGCACGCGGTCCAGTCTTTCTTTTTGATCTTCCTGCGTCCCATGGGAAAAATTAAATCTCGCAACATCCATACCGGCAAGCATCATCTTCTCCAGCATTTCCTCTTTCTCGCAGGCTGGTCCTATTGTACATACAATTTTGGTTTTCCTTACTTCTTTCATTCCAATATCATCCTTTCTGATTTCTCTGTTTCCTATTATTTTTCATTTTTCATCAGTGAAATCAAATCTTCCCTCTGTTCCTTAAAAATTTCGAATTATCATCTATCACGTATACATAATAAGCGGAACAACTCAGGCGCTTCCTCCCATAAAGCAATGCCATGTACTTCACATCCGCTGCTTCTGCTGTATTTTAATTCTTCAATCACCTGCTCTGAAATTCTCTCTCCCGGCACAAGCAGCGGTCGTCCGGGGGGATAGACCGCCACGACTCCCTGACTGATCCTTCCTATGGCGTCCTCAGATGATATCCATTCTCCTTCCATTGCATCCGCCTCAGCAATGGTATAAACCGCCTCCGGCAGATCACTTTTGCCTCTTTTCTTAAGATACTTTTTAGTATTGTCTTTTTTTTCCATATTATTATCGATCTCATGCAATGCTTCCGAAAGTCTCCGGTATCCCTCCTCCGTATCCATGATCGTAAGGATCAACAGCACATACATGGGCGTTGCCATCTCCGGCTGAAGATGATACTGCACTCTTAAAACATCATATATTTCTCTTGCTGTCATATATTCCTGCTTAGGAATCAGCAACAGCTTTCCCATCTCAGGGACATAATTATCCGGTATGCCGTCAGGTATAGATAATGGAGCAAATGCGTCCACAATCTGTATGTGCTTTAAGCCTGCTAAGGAATCATGCAGTTTTTTACGCTTCTGATAAAAAGCTGCAAAAAACTTCTCTTTTGAGTTTTGAAGCATACAGATACATTCGTCGATGCCTGCCATTAAGACATAGGAAGGCGATGTTGTCTGGAAAACGGAAAAATACCGTTCTATCTGACTGATCCTGACCCTGTCGCCATTGACATGCAGCAGCGCTGTCTGCGTCGGTGACGGCAGCGTTTTATGAAGGCTGTGAATAACGATATCCGCTCCCGCCTCCACTGCATTTTCCGGTAGATATTCCGCCATGCCAAAATGGGCTCCATGGGCAGCATCTACGATCAACAGTTGATTTCTCTTATGAAGCGCTTCCGCAATCTCCCGAAGCGGCATGGAAAATCCTTCATATGTAGGCGATGTTAAAAATACGGCAACTGCCTCCGGATGCGCCTCTGCCGTACTGATTACCTGATCAGCCGTCACACCGAGATCCAATCCCGTCTCCGTGTCCACCTCTGACGGCAGATAGATACCTCGCATCCCGCCAAGCAGGAGCGCATGATACGCACTTTTATGGCTGCTGCGCATCATGATCAGACTGCCACCCTTCGGTACTGCTGCCATAATCGCCGTCAATACGCCCGCCGAACTTCCATTGATCAAATAATAAGTATGCTCAGAATGATACAACTTTGCAGCCCGTTCCATTGCTTCTTTTAAAATACCGTCCGCATGATGCAGACCGTCAAAGCCGTCGATTTCCGTAATATCTCTCTTATAATATTCTTTCCAGAAAAAAGCTGTCTCTTCTCCCTCGTATCTCTTATGTCCCGGCATATGATATGGATAGGCGTCGGACTCGCCATATTCTGTTAATATGTCAAATATTTTTCCCATATCCCTTACTGCGCATTATCCGTATGATTCCCAGATACCCCTGTATCCATATCGTTCCCTGTTTCCGTCTGCTGCTCTGCTTCTGTATCGCCAGTCTCCTCCGCTGTGCCAGCTTCGTTTCCGTCTGTAATATGATTCTCTATCTGACTGCCGTTTGCATTTACGCTTTCAGACTCTCCTGTTTCATCAAAAGACCTTTCTGCTTCACTGTCGGCTGTACTGCCGTCATCTGCATCTTCCGGATATTCCACGATCACATCTTCCGTCAGATAATAACAGATAATCGGGCAGTCTTTATAAACATAATCATACAATTTTGCCGCAAATGCCGTTGGCAGATTGATACAACCATGAGACCCGCTTGTCAGATAGATATCTCCACCAAAAAGAGTCCTCCACGATGCATCATGAAATCCAATATTTCCGTTAAACGGCATCCAATACTTCACATAAGAGACATAATCCCTTCCACGCAGCGTTGCATTTCTTGTTTTATAAGTCAATCCAAAAATTCCGGGCGGCGTCGTACAGCCGTTAGCCATATTACCGGTCACACAGTCGCTTTCCAGAACAATCTCACCATGATCAATGATATAGACCCTCTGCGCCGTCATATCCACCTCGATATAAAAATCTCCGATGTCGTCATCCCGCGTAGCGCCTTCACAGGAGTAAAGAGGTTCCCGCACATCGATGGTTCCCGATTTGATATCATTAATCAACAACTCTGTCTCGGCTGCAACATCCATCTTCCAGCCAAATCCGCCTTTAGGAAGATTGATGACATAACCGTCAACCGTCGTAAAATTCATTCTGTCATTATAGGTATCATATTGATCCGCCAGTGTACTCAGATATTCTTCTACTGCTGTCTCATCGATCCTGATCGTATTACCCCATTCCTGGATCCAGCTTTCATAGACCGTAAAATCCACGACCTCTTCCTCCGGTCCAAACTGATAAGTGATGGAAGCCTGCATATATTTATTATAATACGCCAGTTCTTCCAGCAGTTCTTCATTGTCCGACAAAATCTCCGGCAGGACATAACAGCCGTACTCATCCAGACGAAGTATCTGTTCTTCCTTCTCAATGGCAGCGCTCACCATATCATATACTTTATCCTGATCAATCCATGTTCCATGGGTTTCCGATACCACTTCAAAACTGCCAAGCTCCTGATTATATGTACCGATATAAGCATTTTTAGGAGCAACCATGTTTTCTTCCTGCAAAAAGGAAATCTCTGCCAACGCTTCACTCAGCCGGTTTCCATCATAGGAAACTGTATAATCAATAAAATAGGAATTTTTTCCGAACACGGCACCCGGCCATAACAATGCATTCTGCTGAGCCTTGATCGTTTCCGCAGACTGGGCGTAATTACAGGAAAGTCCGATCTCCTCCGCAGAAATCACAGCAGATTCACCATTTTTGCTGTATATAACGATCGAATATCCTTCCCATCTTTCCCGCAGCTTCTGATCCGCCTCTTCCGGCGTAACATTGGCATACGGCACTCCATTAATATAAGTATTCGCGTACAGATGATCATTATAAAACAATGCCGCTCCAAGATAAAGGGCAGCTAAAAGGCACGCCATACCGACGATGCAGATGCCCCTGATATGTACCCACGGTATCTCTCCGAATACCACCGCTCCATCATCTTCCTCTGTTGCGACCATATCTGCTGCCTTTCGATCTTCTGCTTCAGACGGTTCTGCTACTTCAGGCGATTCTATTACGTTCTGTTCTTCTTTCATCTCTTTGTTCTGTTCTTCTACCATTGTCTTCAACCATACTTTCTAAGTATCATTGTCAATTAGTTCTCTATACCTGTCTTACATATACTCCAACAAGTTTTATAAATTATCGTAACTGAAAAGTGGATAATATTTCTTCCACATAACGAGACATATCCATGTATTCCCTTGCGGCATACCCATCATCCGGATCACATTGCACATCCGTAGGAAACATCACGAGATACACTCCGGTAGCATCTTCTCCCAGAAATTCATAATCAGGGGCTTCCATCTCCACTCCCTTCTGTATGCGGACGATCGTAAATAAAACCCCCATATAATTCTCGCTTGCGGCCGCTGAACAGATAAAATGATATGCCCCGTTTTCCTGATAAATATGGGCGCGTTCTTCCCAGGCTCTGGGTAGTTCTAAGGTGTATGCATCTGATTCCCATTCCACGGCATCGTTCTTCCAATTTTCATACAGGTAAACTTCCTGATCTACAAAAAGCACCTGAATATTCATATCGATGATCTTTGGCGCCTGACCCGACTCTTCCGTCCCCTGAACCAGATAATGAACCCAACCCAATTCTTCGACATCCTCGTCTTCCTCATAATTATACAACACATAAGAAACCGTAACCATATTTAAGATACCGCCCATATTCTCAATGGATACGATCTCTCCACGGGGTCCTTCCAACCCCCAATCTCCAGCCTGCACCAGCATACCGCCTTCTCCAGCATTCAGACATACCTTCCCTGTCTCATCCGGTGCATAAATCACTGTAGGATTGTTTATGGTTTCCCCAAACAACAGTTTCTCAGCTGCCTGCAATTGGTCCGGACTAACATACAGATATCCTTCCGGCGCCACATACTGGATACCGCCCACATCCTCTGCCATCACGATTTCCGAAGAAATCTCCGGCAGATAACCATATGCCAGCGTAACCGCTGCCATCTGCGATTTTAAAACATCGTCAAAGGATTCCCTCCGTTCCAATCGTCCTATCATATAAAGTCCCGCCCACTGTAACAGAGGGTCTGTCAGTGCCTCCGCCTCCGACTGAGTCAGCAGGGATTCCTCTATCTCATATTCATTATTCTCCGGCATCGATTCCCCTGCACCTGCGTCCGTTTCCTCAACAGTGGAAGTCTCCGAGCCTTCTGTCGGTTCTGCTGCTCCATTTTCCAATTCCGTGCCGCTCTCCTTCTCAGACACTGTCCGAGAACACGCAGTCAACAGGACAGTCTGCAATGCCAGTGACAGGATAACTATGCTCATAATCATCCATCTTTTATTCTTCAATATATCAACCACACCTTTCTTATATCATCTCTATTGCCATATCATTGCATCTACATCTGTTTACGTACAATCTTATATTCATCGTCCGACTGGTAAAACGAACAGGTGGACATATTTCCCATCAGAAATCTTGCCATATC
Source organism: uncultured Lachnospiraceae bacterium (assembly GCA_947174185.1). Classification (GTDB taxonomy): domain Bacteria; phylum Bacillota; class Clostridia; order Lachnospirales; family Lachnospiraceae; genus NK4A136. The sequence goes on from CAMWHY010000047.1 coordinate 6,832, forward strand.
GTCTTCGTCAAGATCCATATCGCAATAATAATATTCATACTCTTCATCATAGATATAATGGCTGCATGTATCACAGTTTTCCATAATTATCAGCATCTTTCCGGATCTTCCATATTAAACCTTGCTTCTGCACTGTTTTATGCGCATTCCTACCACTTTGGTTTTTGATCCTTATGGGTGAATTTCTTCATCTGCTCTTTATAATAATTCAGTTTATCTTCATAATATTGTCTGCCGTTTCCTTTTACTTTTCCACATTCTTCCAACTCTTTCAAACGGTCTTCATATTCTTTCAGATTCATCTGTGCAGCATCTTTATAATTATTCTCAAAGTTCATCTGGATGCGGTTCAGAAGTTCGTTTAACTGTTTGTTATTTCCCTTTTTTCTAAATAAAATCATAGCAGCCTCTTTGAACAAATCTTACGGGTTCCTCAAGTCGCATCTATTTTTTTAACTGGTGGATCAGGTGAAATACCTGCTTCACTGTCATATGGATATTCTGCCTTGCATTTTCTTTATCCATTGCTTCTTCTTCACTCATCGGTCCCCGGCAGATACTAAAATAAGCATCCATACCGGCTTTGTTACAGGCCTCTGCATCTTCAGAAGTCGCTCCTGTAAAGGCGATCACCAGTGCGCCATGCTTTTTCGCCATCGCCGCCACACCTGCGGGAGCCTTACCCATTGCAGTCTGGGCGTCCAGCTTTCCCTCTCCAGTAATTACGATATCGGCGTCTTTGATTTCCTCATCCAGACCAAGCTTATCCAGAATATAAGATATCCCGGCGCCCATCGTCGTATTCAAAAAGGTTAAGAATGCAAATCCCAGACCGCCTGCCGCACCAGCTCCTTCTGCTTCTGCAAAGTCTTTGCCGGTATCCCTGCGTATCACTTCTGCATACTGACGCAATCCTTGATCCATCAATGCAATCGTCTTATCGCTCGCGCCCTTCTGCGGTCCATAGATCGCAGAACTTCCCATCTCACCGCATAAAGGATTGGTCACGTCACACATGATCGTAAAATGACATTCCTTCAAAATCTCAGCCATATGAGAAGTATCTACCTTCGCCACCCGCATCATATCCCTGCCATAGATGCCGGTTTTCTTACCCTCACTGTTATAAAATTCCACACCAAGCGCCGTCAGCATTCCCAGTCCTCCGTCGTTGGTTGCACTGCCTCCGATACCGATAATAAATTCTCTGCACCCCTGCCCGGCAGCATGTAAGATCATCTCTCCAACTCCATATGTCGTCGTATTCATTGGGTTCTTGGAACGTTCCGACACCATGGTGATCCCGGCAACATTTGCCATCTCCATCACAGCAAGCTTTTCCTCTTCCAAAACGCCGTAATAGGACTGAACCTTTTCGCCCAAAGGTCCCGTTACTTCGACTTCCACTTCCTTTCCATGCATACAGGTCATCAATGCCTCAACCGTACCTTCTCCGCCATCCGCCAGCGGAAAGATCTTGATCTCGGAGGCAACTCCGGTATCCTCTATCGCCTCTTTAATGCAATTACCTGCTTCCAGAGAAGACATACATCCCTTAAATGAATCGATCGCAACAACAACTTTCATACTTAACCTCATTTCCATGCTGTTTTATCACTGCATTGTTTTTACATAATGCAATATTGTAAATTGCAAATTTTAACCTTCATCTTCCATACGATATGTCAACATTTCATAACTCAGCCTGCATCCCTCATAGATCTCCGCCGGAAGCAATGCCCTTGCTACCAGCTTATCCTCCGCATCCTCTCTTTCACATTCCAAGAGATGTGCATAATCTCCGTCTATTCCTGTTACCGTGTACATTTTTTTCTCAAACGTCATCTACCATTCCCCGCATTATGTATTTTCGTTTTAAATAGGATCCTGAATTATATCAGTCTTCTTACCGTTAAAATCCCACGATACTGCGCATTCGATATTTTAATTCCTGTCCGCACGGAACTTGCATGGACGATCAGACCATTGCCAATATAGATTGCCACATGTCCCGGATAACAGATGATGTCTCCCGGTTGTGCATTTTCATAGGACACCTCGGTCCCGGCACTACGAAGGGAATACGAAGTTCTCGGCACCGTGTAACCAAATTCTTTATATACGCTGAACACAAAACCGGAACAGTCCGCCCCATTGGTCAGGCTTGTCCCACCGGGCACATAGGGATTTCCGATAAACTGGCAGGCAAACACCGCGATCGATTTTCCAAGATCGCCGCCATTTGCAGCATAAATCGAAGATACATCATATGTAACCGAATTGGTGGTCGTAATCCGTCCGCTGTCTGCTGAAGCCGCTACCGAATCCTGCGCCGCACGCCGCGCCGCTTCTTCTGCTGCACGTCTTGCCGCCTCTTCCGCCGCGCGTCTGGCTTCTTCCTCCAATCTTGCGATCTCGGCATTCTGCTCCTCGATCTTTTGCGCATACGATGCCGCCAGCGCCTCTGCGTCGGCAATCTGTGCCGCATAGTCATCGGAAAGCGCCTGTAGTTCTAAAATAACGCTCTCCATATAAGCCTGTTCTTCCTCATAATCAGCCTGAAGCGCAAGCAGTTCTTCCTGTTCCGCCTCTAATGCAATCCTAAGCTCCTCTACCTGCTCTATGGTTCTCTGATATTCCGCCAGCATATTTCTATCGTAATCATAAAGATCCTGCACGTAATCCGCTTTGGTAAGCACCTCGGAAAAACTTCCCGCCTGCATCAGCATCGTAAGATAATCCGGTTCCCCGGCTTCATACATATACTGGATCCTGATCTTCATGGCCTCATACTGCTCGTTGGCTGTAGCCACTGCTTCTTCATATCTCTCAGTCGCCTGGGCAATCTCCGCCTCTTTATCTACTACCGCCTGACGGATCACCTCTACTTCTGTCATCACCGTAACAAGCGCTTCGTTGACCTGTTCAATCTCATCGATCACTTCATTTTGCTCTGCCGCCAGTTCCTCCAGCGTAGCAGTCACTTCGTCCAAATTTTCCTGAGTCTCGTCTCTTTCGTCTTTTATCTCATCAATCGAAGGGTCCGCATAGGACTCAAATGCTTGTGAACATAGAATTACGCAGAGGGCAGTCGCTATCACTCTAAAAGCCGTTTTTTTCACAGTCATCCCTCCCGTCATTAATGAAGCATTTTCCAAAAGTCCATTATACTCCACAGCGTAATGTTCATGGGATTACTCACTAACCCCAGCCGCTGATCATTATCATCACAGACATACATAAATATAATACCATATTTATAGCATGAAAAAAAGACTTTTTAATTGCACTTTTAAAGAAACAATGCTACAATGGGATAGTTAGGCAGGAGGTGATGGGATTGAGACCTATTTATATTGTATTAATCATCGTAGGTATCATTGCTGTTTTGATGACCATTCTTTATTTTGTGGGAAGAAAACTGCAGAAAAGACAGGACGAACAAAAAGCTTTGCTGGAAGCCAATAAACAGACCGTATCCCTACTGGTCATTGACAAAAAACGGATGAAGCTGAAAGATGCAACACTGCCCGCCGCAATCACCGAGCAGATCCCGAAGATGTCCAAAAACCTCAAGGTTCCGCTGGTAAAAGTAAAGATCGGGCCGCAGATCATGACGATGTTCTGCGATGAAGAAATATTTGAACTCATCCCGGTGAAAAAGGAAGTCAAGGCAGAAATCAGCGGCATCTATATCGTCGGAGTCAAGGGTGTACATGGCACAGTGATCAAAAAAGAAGAGAAGAAAAAAGGCGTTTTCAAACGCGCCTTAGAAAAAGCTCAGGAAAAAGCCGGAGCAAAACCTATGAAATAAAGCTTTGCAGAATCAGGATCGGAACAGTGCCGATCCTTTTTCTTTGGATGCCGCATCCAGCGAAATCTCGCATTCCGCCATAGGCATATAATTGATCTCAAGCTGATAATTGATCTTTAAGTGTAGAGAGTCTTTCTCTTTTGCGAAACTAATATCGTCGGTATATAGCCCTATAGCAAGCGTCCCGTAAGCAGTCTGATAATTGGTCAGATTTTTCTTACCGGTCTCAAATATCATATGTACATTGACATCTCCCTTTTTTGTCAGCTCGACCACATCTTTTTTGATCTTAATGCGGCTGGACGTCTCATTACCATTCTCATCCGTTTCTTCATACAAAAGATAATGCGTATCGTTTTTAAAGAAGTATTCTCCGGCCGTAAAGACTTCCATTTCTTCCGTACTTCCTCCGCCGCCTTCAAACTGGATTCCTTTTAATGCGATCAAAATATCTTTCGTCATGCTATTGGACCTCGCTTTCCATAATAATAATAATAATAATGAATAGTGTCTATGCTTATAAAACTCTATTATCCGGTCAGTTTTCGTTGCACAACACAGACATATCAGCGCCCGGCGTATGATATCGTCTGTATTGCACAACTAGTTTCAGGATTCATTAATTCAACCAGCTTATTGTAAACGTAATATTCTCCGCTTCATAAATGCCTTCGTAGATCTCTTGTCCGGACATCTCGGCTGTCACGTCATTTCCATCCCCATCTGTCACGGAAACCGTATCTCCATTCCAGATAAAATCCGGAAATAACAGACCAAAAATAACCATCCCAGACAGCAGCATTTTTCCCAGCGTTATCTGCCAGCATTTTTTACTTTCCGTATCCCATACTGGCATTTCTTCAACATTCAACATTTTCCTCACCCATCCTATTCTATCATATGATCCGGGAGTTATTCGTCTCGTCTTTCAGATATGGCGCTTCCCGTCAGATAGAGTATGGGCAAAAATCCGTTCTTTATTCAAGATGCAGCTTACGCGCTATTGCTGTCTCCTGATTAGTAATATGCAGCCGCATGATCTCAGCCGCTTTTTGTTTATCTTTGCGCACAATGCTCTCAACCATGTTCCGGTGTTCTTCAATCAATTCTTCATGCCTGCCAGCATCCTTAACATATTCATAACGGTAACGGTAAAATTGTTCCGAAAGATTGGACGTCATCTGCATCAGTCGGTCATTGCCGCTTGCCTCCACAATGATATCATGAAATCTTACGTCCGCTTCCGCTATCTTTACCTCCTTTTTGGAATGGATAGCTTTTTCAAATTCTTCCATCGTCGTTTTCAAGCGCTCCAACTGCTCTCTGGTGATCCTGTCGCATGCAAGTTTGATCGCAAGCTCTTCTAATGCCGTCCTGACCTCCAGAACATCCTTCAACCCCTTGGCCGTAATCTGGGAAACTTCAGCGCCGCAGCGCGGCTTCATTACAACAAGTCCTTCCAGTTCCAGCATCCGGATCGCTTCCCTGATCGGCGTTCTGCTGACCCCCATCCGCTCTGCCAGCTGAATCTCCCGAAGACGCTCTCCGGGTTCTAATTCTCCCAGAAGGATCGCCTTGCGCAGCGTCTTAAAAACGACATCACGTAAGGGAAGAAATTCATCTGCCGTGACCTGTAAGAAATCTTTCATCCATTATACCTCATAAAATCTATTACCACCCATGATGCCGGATGGTATCCTATTACGAAAATTAAACAATATTTGATCTAACGGATGATACCCGCTGCCTGAATAAAAACCTGCGGATATTTCTGCCGCATCCGTTTTTCAGCTTCCACTGCATTCTCCATCGTATCAAATACGCCGAATACCGTGGGGCCGCTGCCGCTCATCAGCGAACCAACAGCGCCTGTTTCTAACATTGCATCTTTTAGTTCGCGGATCAACGGATATTTTTCTATCGTCACGGATTCTAAGACATTGCCCAGAAGTTCTGTCATCTCTTCCAGATCTTTCCGCTGCATCGCGGCAAGGATCTGCTCCGTATCCGGATGTATGACCTGTTCTAACCGAAGATTTTCATAGACATATTTCGTGGATACTCCGATTGAGGGTTTGACAATAACGATATACATCTCCGGCATCTTTTCAATTGGCGTTAATTTTTCTCCGATACCTTCCGCCAGAGCGCTTCCGCCCATGATACAGAACGGCACATCCGCTCCCAGCTTTACGCCCAATTCCTGTAGTTCATCTTTACTATGCCCCAAGCCAAATAATTCATTCATCCCCATTAAAACTGCCGCCGCGTCAGTGCTTCCGCCGGCCAGCCCCGCGGCAACGGGAATTTTTTTTATGATATGGATATGTACACCCTCTCTGATACTATCATGCTCCATCAGCAGCTTCGCCGCTTTGTAGGCCAGATTGCTCTGATCGAGCGGAACCGCATCACTGTCCGAGGTCAGAACGATCTGTAAGCCGTTATCTGTCAACGCTTCCTCCGTCAACGCATGATATGTATCTTTATTTTCCATCCGTTCAGGCAGATGACTCAGCTCAACCGTATCATAAAGATCGATCTGCTGCATTACGGAGCGGAGCAGATGATAGCCGTTATCCAATTTTCCTATCACGTCCAAACCTAAGTTAATCTTAGCATATCCTTTTACCGTCACTTTCGCATCCATAATATTACTCCTTTTACCTCATCTGCCACGCACGCAATATCCCGCTTGCTATCATCGGATATATGTTATAGTATAAATTGTCTTTTCAACTTCTACAACACTATTTTGACAATCTTAATTAAATAAGTGCGAGTGCACAAGCCCCCTGCTTATGATGTGGACTATGATTGAATATTTGTTTTTCCTATGGTAAAATGATTCATGATCGACGATATTCCGCAAAAGAAAATATCATATTATATTGAAGGAATGATATTATTTATGGAAGGAAACAGTTACGAAGAATACAAAAAGAATCTTTCTGGCAGCAGGAAGCGTCGTGAGAAGATTCACGACGGAAAAATCGGTATTGTGGTCGGAATATGCTTGTTATTATACGTTTTATATATTCTTCCATTTCATGCGGACAATGCACACCAGATTTATGGGGATCAGATAGAAGCCGGGGGATTTTATGATCCCCAAAATGTCTATTATTTTGAAGATCTGCAGATTTTACATATAAAAACGGATACGGATGATGGCAGCATTTACTGTATTGCAAAATTTTACGATTGTGACCAAAAGGATTGGATCATTTCTTTTACTCCGGGCCGGGATGAACGCCTGGCGGAACAAATCAGACGATTTTCTTCTTTCCAAAAGGAGGAACAGAATCTGACGGTAAGCGGTTATTTTCTATTGAGATATCTGGAAGATCTTCCTTTTGAAGCGGACTCCTACTTTAGTGTATATGGACGCAGCTACGCCGCCGACGACGGTTCAAATATGATAAGTGTGAATGCAGAGTACCTGTGCAGCAAAGATGATAATTATACCCTACAGGCGCTCTTTCGTCCCGGCACCCCATTATGCGGCTTTGTGACCGGTCTGGCCGGTGTCATAGTCGGGGTTATTTCATTGATCCGTTATCGTTCCCACAAAACAGCATAAATTTAATATATCAAAATCAATACCGCTCTCGCGGTAGATGGGAGGATATCTATGATTGCATCTACAGAGCACAAAATTTATCAGAAACAAAAAAAGATAGGAAAAGGAAGTATCCTAAAATCCATACGCATTGACAAAGGCGGCGGAAAAGGTCTGATTGCCGGAGCAATTGTTCTTTTGGTGTTTACGCTCCCCCTTACGATCCTCGGCATAATAGCAGATGCTACCTCCTTATTCTCTTATATTTTGTCAGCGCCCGGAATTTTACTGCTCGTTCTCGGAATCATATTAAAACGCAAACGGGATTCCGGCTGGATTTCTTATTATCAGGAAACAACCGGCTTTTCAGAGGGAGAACTGCAGCAGATCGACCGTGAACTTGCCGATCCGTCTGTTATGCTTGTAATCTGCAAAACGCCCAACGCTGCAATAGATAACTATATTGCCTGCTTTCTGACACAGCATTATATGGTTATGAACGGCGTAGATCCCTATGTCCGGCGACTGGAAGACATTATTGCAGTTGCATTCTCTGACAGTACAGATATCTGGTCCATGAAATGTTTAACAACACAGGATAAGGAAACCACGACGGTGGGTCTTGTAACCGACACTGATAAAAAAGCCGCTCTTTGCACGGAAATCATGCTGGAACTCCGCAGCCGTAATCCAAAGATTATCTGCGGTCAGGAAATTGTCTGCGATGGCAGAAACTACATACTAGAACGTGATGGCGCGGAACTTCTTCGATTATACAAGGAAGGTCACTCGCTGGAACCCGTAAAATAATTCTTGAAATTTTTTTCCATTTGCTATAAACTTTTACTAAAGACTATCCGATAAAAAGGATAAGGTAGAGTACCACATAAAAACTACCACTAAAATTATTATTCAAGGAGGATGAAACTATGAGCGTAAATGGAGTTACGGATAGTGTATCATCAAATTACAGCGGATACACAAATTACAGTCAGTCAACAGAGACAAAAACTGCGGAAAAGGCAGCTACAGATACTGCCGTATCCGAAAAAAAGGATACCGGAGTTGTTTATGAAGCAAGCAAGGATGCAACAAAAACAAATGCTTCCACAAAGAAAACATCTAAGGCTGATCCCGCTTTGATTGCAAAGTTAAAGCAGGACGCTAACCAGCGTGCTCAACAGCTGCAGAGCATCGTAGAGCAGTTGATGACAAAACAGGGCAAAACATACAATAAAGCCAATGGTCTTAAGGGATTATATGAATCACTTGAAGTTGATGCTGCAACAAAAGCACAGGCTCAGGCAGACATTGCAGACGACGGTTACTGGGGTGTTGATCAGACTTCCAGCAGAATCTTTGATTTTGCAATGGCTCTTTCCGGCGGTGATCCGGATCAGATGGAAAAAATGCGCGATGCTTTCTTAAAAGGATATAAGCAGGCAGAGAAAGCTTGGGGCGATTCCCTTCCCGATATCAGCAAACGGACTTATGATGCCGTAATTGAAAAGTTTGATAACTATAAGAAGGAGAATACTTCAAACGTAACAGAATCACAGGTATAGGACCCGTCCTATAAGTTCTTCAAAGAATATCAACATAATCATAACCTCCCATGCATATAATGTAGTGAATACACAACGGATTACATTGTATCGCATGGGAGGTTTTTATGGAATTAATAAAGCAAACCGTACATATGGAAAGAGAATATCCTCAGGCATCATCTCAATTTGTCATAGAAGAGGATTTGATCATTCCCGATCAGAAGGCTGATATTTATAAAGTTCTATTAAACAAAAGCGACATCCTGCAGGATGAGATCCGCGTTCTGGATAATCATATCGTATTTAAAGGAAAATTGAACTACTGCATTCTTTATAAGACGGATACCCAGCCGTCAGGATTGTCTTCCCTGACCGGCAGCATCGCATTGGAGGAACAGTTGTTTATGGATGGTCTCCATAACAATGACAGTGTCAATTCTTCTATCGCTTTGGAAGATTTTGAAGTCACCATCATTAACTCCCGCAAGTTAAATCTTCATGCACTGCTGCATCTTTCCGCCGCAAAGACAGAGCTTTATGACGAAGAGATCGCTTCCGGTCTGGAAACCGGCGAGATCATCGAAACACATCAGGAAACCCTTGAATTACTGGAACTTTCTGTATTAAAGAAGGATATTTGCAGAATCAAAGAAGAAATCGAATTGCCAAAAAGTTATCCCAATATTGCGCAGACTCTATGGAAAAGAATCAGCTTAGGCGAAGTGGATATTAAACCGGCAGAGGATACTCTGCAGATCAAATCCAATATATCCATATTTCTGCTTTATATCGGTGAGGGAGAGGATGATCCCATCCGCTTTTATGAGACCACTATCCCTTACCAATGTACCCTGGAGTGCAATAACAGCACCACAGCCATGATCCCCAGAATCTCTTATCACGTCAGTCACTCAGAAGCGGAAGTACGCCCTGACTTTGACGGTGAAGAACGGGTTATCGGCATTGATATGGTTCTGGATCTTTCCATCCGGCTATTTACGGAAACGACACTGCCAGTACTGCGCGACATCTATGGCACGCAGCATGACTATCACGCAGTTACCAAAGACGCTCGAACCATGCGTTTATGCATCAACAATTCCAGTCAGCATACTCTCAGTGAGAAGGCATCCCTTGCGGAAGATGCGCCTGCCGTAATGCAGCTGTGCTATTCTAACGGATTTTTAAAACTTGACGATCCAAAGATCGTAGAAAACGGCATCGAAATGTGCGGCGTTCTGCAGGTACAGATCTTATATATTACGCAGGAAGACGCTGCTCCGTATGCTTCCTTTACAAAAGATCTGCCCTTCTCCTATGTGATCGAAGCGCCTCAGATTACAGCAGACTCTGTCTTTTCCATCGACAACTGTCTTGACCAGCTGAATATTAATATGGTTAACGGAACGGAACTGGAAATCCGCGCTACCATCTCTTTTAAGACCTTTGTTTATGAAATCAACGACTGCAGTCTCATTACGGACATTGAGGTGAACGAAATCGATCCACTAAAGTTAAATTCCCTGCCAAGCGTCATCGTCTATTTTGTCAAAGAAGGCGACAGTCTATGGAAGATCGGTCAGCAGTACTATGTAACCGTAGCTTCCATCATGGAGCAGAACAATCTTTCCTGCGATGTAATCCATCCAGGCGACAAACTTTTTATCGTAAAATAAAACAGTTAAAAAATGCAGGGGTCCAAACAACCCCTGCATTTAAATTTAATCCCTATCGGCTATCAATCATCAAACGCCTAAATATGCTTTTTTAACGTCTTCATTTTCCAGCATTTCCGCTGCATTGCCAGACATTGTTATATTGCCGGTTTCCAACACATATGCCCTATCCGCTATGCCAAGCGCCATCTTTGCATTCTGCTCTACCAGAAGGATCGTAATGCCGCTTTCATGGCAGTATTCAATAATAGAAAAGACTTCCTTTACCAGCAACGGAGACAGTCCCATGGACGGCTCATCCATCAGGATCATCTTCGGAGTGCTCATCAAGGCGCGGCCCATGGCAAGCATCTGCTGCTCACCGCCGCTAAGTGTTCCGGCAAGCTGGTTTTTTCTTTCCTCCAGCCGCGGGAAATGCTTGTAAATCATCTCCAGCGTCTCACCGATCACTTTTTTATCCTTCTGGATATATGCACCCATCTTCAGGTTCTGATATACTGACAGATTAGCAAAAACACGTCTGCCCTCCGGTACATGCGCCATCCCCATGGAAACAATCTTATGACCTGGAACCTTTGTAATATCCGTTCCCTCAAAGATGACCGAACCTGCTTTGGGCTGAATCAATCCGGTAATCGTATGAAGAATCGTGGTTTTACCTGCGCCATTGGCTCCAATCAGCGCAATGACCTCTCCCTGATTAACCTCAAAGGAAACTCCTTTGATTGCCTGGATCAAGCCGTAATATACTTGTAAATCCTTTACTTCCAACATTGCCATAAATTAATCCTCATGCCTTTCCATAGTCTGCAAATTTGGGCCACAGGCACAATATTTGCAAACCGAATTTATTCGGTTTTAACGAAAAAATTTGTTTATTAAAAATCTTCGATTTTTCAATTTTATTCCCCCAGATACGCTTTCACAACTTCCGGATTATTCAACACTTCTTCCGTATCTCCCTGACATAATACCTGTCCGAAATTAAGTACTGTTAGTTTTGAACAGATTCCGGATACCAGTTTCATATCATGTTCGATCAAAAGGATCGTCATCTTAAACTGATCCCGGACAAACTGTATCGTATTCATCAATTCCAGCGTTTCATTAGGATTCATTCCGGCAGCCGGTTCATCCAGAAGCAAAAGCTTGGGATTGGTGGCAAGGGCTCTTGCAATCTCCAATTTACGCTGCTTACCATAAGGAAGGTTACTGGCCAAAGTATCCGCCTCCTGATCCAGATCAAATACCTTTAACAACTCTATAGATTTCTCTCTCATTTCCTTTTCCGCCCTGCGATAGGAAGGAAGCTTCAAAATGCCTGCTAACGTAGGATATGTGATCTCATTATGCAGACCAACCATAACATTTTCCTGCACAGTCAACTCTTTAAACAAACGGATATTCTGGAAGGTTCTTGCAATTCCTTCCTTATTGATCTCTATGGTCTTCTTTCCGGTAATATCCTTACCATCCAGAATGATATGACCCTCATTAGGTTTATATACACCGGTAAGAAGGTTAAATACCGTTGTCTTTCCCGCACCGTTTGGTCCGATCAATCCGTATAAAGCGCCTTCCTCAATGGAAATATTAAAATTATCCACTGCTCTCAATCCGCCAAAGGATATACTTAAATTCGTAACATCCAGTATCGCCATACTATTGTACCTCCTTTGCCGAAGGTTTCTTTTCCTTCATTGCCTGACGCTTCCCGGAAAGCTTTGCTGCCAGACCCTTTTTCCACTCTATTGCCTTAGGGCTCCAGTTAAGGAGCATCATTCCAATCAATATAATGGAATAGATTAGGAGACGATATTCCGACAGATCACGCAACAGTTCCGGAAGCAGCGTTAATATAACGGCTGCAATCATAGAACCACGGATATTTCCAAGCCCTCCAAGTACCACAAAAACCAAAATCATAATGGACATATTATATCCAAAGCTATTTGTGGTGGCATTAATTGTCTGATAATTGTGACCATAAAATGCCCCCGCCGCGCCGGCAAGAGCTGCGGATACAGAAAACGCCATCAGCTTATATTTCGTAATATTGATTCCAACGGATTCCGCCGCAATAAGGTTGTCGCGAATTGCCATAATGGCACGACCGTCTCTGGAATGAATCAGATTCAACACAATAAATAACGTAATCAAAATCAAAATGATTCCAATGGTAAAATTCGCATCGGATGGCATGCCGGAAACGCCCTGTGGTCCTTTGATAATGACAGTTCCTGTCTCCTCCAGATTTAACGACGCCGTATCTTTTGTAGAAATATGCAGTCCGGCGGAATCTTTTCCAAGGTAGATAACATTCACTACATTTTTAATAATCTCACAAACAGCAAGGGTAACGATCGCAAGATAATCGCCCCGAAGACGGAGAACCGGAATCCCAATCAGCAACCCTATCACACCTGCCGCAAGGGCACCTATCAGAATCGCCAGAAAAAACCTCAGATAGGGCACTGTAATCACATCCTTCATAGAAACAGAAAACGTCGCGCCAACAAATAATCCGACACAGGAAAATCCGGCATGCCCAAGACTCAACTCTCCTAAGATTCCAACGGTAAGGTTTAAGGATACTGCCATGATCACATAATAACAAAGAGGCACCAGTAATCCCTTCATCTGATTGGACATAACGCCTGTCAGAATACAGATTTCACAGATCAAATACACAACGATGACCATACCATAAGTAATCATCAACTGTTTTGTATTTGCGGTGAATAATGTTCCGGTTTTCTTTTTTTCTGTTTTCATATTTTAATAACCATGCCTTTCTCTCAGACCTTCTCCTGAATCTGCTTACCGAGAATACCGGTAGGCTTTACAAGAAGAACAACAATTAGTACGGCAAATACAATAGCATCCGATAGCTGGGAAGATATGTATGCCTTACCCAGCGCTTCAATCAATCCCAACAAAATTCCACCGATCAGGGCGCCCGGAATCGATCCGATACCGCCAAATACTGCTGCAACAAACGCCTTGATACCCGGCATTGCACCGGTATAAGGAGAGAGGGACGGATATGCAGAACAAAGGAGCACACCCGCAACTGCTGCCAGAGCCGAACCAATCGCAAATGTCAACGCAATGGTTCCATTAACATTAACGCCCATCAAGGCCGCAGCTCCCCTGTCTTCCGAAACAGCCAGCATCGCCTGTCCGGCTTTCGTCTTATTGATAAACAAAGTCAGTCCCACCATAATAACAATACATGCCAAAACGGTCACAATCGTTTCTCCCGAAA
>CAMWHY010000048.1 GCA_947174185.1 uncultured Lachnospiraceae bacterium
CTTTTCATTCTTTCGATGGCATCCTTTTTGATATTGTATATACTACTTTGGGAATACTTCATCTCATCAGCTATCTCTGGCACTGTCCTGTTTGCCACATATAACCCCATGATGACTGTCTTCTGTTTTTCCGGCAACTTTATCGCTACTTTTTTTATGTTATTGATAGCTTTATTTTTTTCTTTCCTAAGATGACTGATCTTTCGTTCCAGTTCGTCAATCCTCGCTTCTATCTCCGGCAACTTGTCCGATGGTGTGAATTGTACCTTTATCTTTCCATATTCCATACTTCCCGGCATCAATTGATCTCTTAAACCATCAATTTCATACTTGCATTGAAGAATCTTTTGTTTTATTATTTCTGGTCGATTTAATAATCTACTAATATCTTTCATGGACTCTCCTCTTACTCGCTATCCAGCGCTTCCTTCTACCTTTCTCCCCATTCTGACACTGCTGCCATATGTAAATCTATCCCGATAGCGCACCTTTTAAACTCTATCACCCATGTCCAAGGATTTGCATACCAGCCGTATAGAGGAAGATCAGCCTTTTTGATGGTGGAGTCCCACAATATCTTCCACTCTTCCAGCGCGATTTCCATGTCCCCTGCGTGTACCGCCGCTGATGAAAGGCCTTCTGCTCTGATTCCTTCTATTGTGATATCCTGCAACCTCTCTACATTCACATCAGTAACCTTTAACCAGATACGCGCTGCTTCCTTTGGCATGTGGATTGATGGATGCCATCGACATGGGGAATTTCCCTTGTCCCAAACAAAGTCAGCACCGTTATATTCACATTTCGCTTTTCTGGCATCTTCCCTGGACTGATCAACAAGCCTTTTAAACAACTCCCTATCGTTTATGTATGTAAGCTGCCCACATGTCCCATCTTTGTAATCAAATGCTATCATCTGATTTCGGATATCCCATGCGCCTACTCTCCATGTTTCCCGGACATACAGGATATCTCCCGGCTGATATGGCGGAATATAAGGACATAGGTTTTCGTTACCCCTCGGTTTTGTTATGTATCCATTTGGATGTACCCTAAATGGATATTTGAGACATCGTCTTGTAACCTTCTTTCTCCCGTCCAGTATCGCCAGAACCATATCAGTGTTAAATAATATTGGTAATACTCTACTCATCACCACTCCTTTCTGCGGAGCCGAAGCTCCGCTTACCCGTTGCCTACCAAGTTACTCTGTGAAATATTCCTTTGTCAAAAGGAGCTTAATAAGATGTAACATTCCCTAGCGGTTATGCATGTCGTTATGTTCCTTCATATATTCCTGATGCAATTTCCCACATTCCGCCAGCGTCATATTCAATTCGTCAAGACGACCGTACAAACAGTGTGAAGCAGCCGGATGTTGCAATAATATTGCCTGTATCTGATCAATCCTGCCCATTATGATCCGATGATACGCCGTGTATATAACCGCTCCCTGCGCTGCCATTTCGCGCTGCGCCTCTTCCAGTTCCCTGCATACCCTCTGGTATGCCTGATCAATCTCTGCTACATCCTCTTCGGTATATTCTGCCGGAAGGCTGTCCAGCAATTCCATGATCTTTTCTGTCGTTTCCCGGCAGGTGAGCGCCGAATCGAAGCTAAATGCCCTAATCTTTTTTTGAAGCTCCGCTCTATGCTTATCATAATCTATCAGTTTCATCTTTTTTCCCTTCTCTGTTTATTTATCCTGTCATATGCCCTCCGGATCCGTTCATCCCGCTCCTTATCTTCATTCATTTTCCTTAATGTTTCCTGCGCCTGCAGCTGACCATATGTCATACCGCGCTCATTTGCTTTTTTTGCCATTGCATCCAAATTGTTTCTCATTCTGCCTCCGATCTCAGAACGGGATCTCTCCATCCAGAGGTTCATGCCATATGATGCCCTCTGATACTGCTGCCATCTGCCCGTCTGCTTCTGTTTTTTCTTCCATCATGATCTCTGTGATCGCTTCCACCGAAAGCCAGCTTTTCCCAAATATCTTCAAGAAGTTTAAATTGGGATACATTCTTATAAACGCCTCCTGTCCTTCCCGATGGAGTAAATCCGCTATTTCTTTGTTTCTATGTACGGCTTCCTTTGTCCCTCTTATATCGCCTGTATGATGGTAAAGGCATAGGTAAACCTTTAAACCATATTTTTCTGATAGCTTTCTTTTCGCTGTCCCGTAAAAGATGTGATGCTCCTGTACCGTTTTCTGTGTATGATCACCGTACAGCAGCCGGCACAGGTAGCATGTCCCATCTTTCTTATCCATGATGCTTTTCATCAATCCTCCAGACTGCTTTCATCTTTTTCCTGCTTGGTAACCTTGATAGTCCCTTTGCCTGTTCCGGATACCTTTGCGGTCATTTTTCCACATTTCACTGCAATCCCGTCAATCGCATCATCAGCGATCTTTCTTGCCGCCATGTCTAATATTTCAGCAGTTTCAGGATCGTTTTTGAATATGATCTCTATATTCCGTTTTGCCTTTTCGTATTTCCGATCGTTTTTCCTTTGAAGTTGCGCCTCTAGGCAGTTACATTCCTTTGATGCAAACGCATCCACGTCATCCTGCGGTGTCAACGCTTCAGATGTGACCATCCTGACCTGCCCACAATATTTACATACACCCTTCCGCATGTTTGCCTGATTACTCTTCATCTTCATTTTCCTCCTCTTCATTTTCTTCCGGCGTGGACAGATCAATAAACTTGATTAACTGTTCTAGATCGCATGACAAGTTATTTACCATCCCCCTAATTTTCCTATACTCGTTTAGTTCTTTCCTTTCTTCATTCAATTCTTCGCTGATATTGAATGCCTGAAAAGCCACGTTTCCTATCAGCTGTTTAATTATTTCTTCATAGTCTCCTGCTGCCGCTTCTTCCTTTACTTCCTGATCTTCTATCTTCTCCGGAGCGTCTTCGCATTTAGTATTTTCAACGTTTTCCGGCTCTTTCGGGACAGTTTCAGTCTCTACTTTTTCTGCAATTTCCTTTGATTCTTCGGTTTCCTGCGCTTTTACGGACTGTTCTATAGGTTCTTCTTGAGGTTTTTCTGGTGGCTTCGACGAACTTTCCGATTTAGTATTTATGCGGTTTTTCTCTTTTTCCTGTTTTGCCTTTACTACCTTTTTAGATTTTTCCGGTTTTGGTTGCACCGGTGCAACTGGCGGTTCTTCTTTAGGATATTCTTTACCGTATGTCTTTTCCCAATGTTCCGGGCTTCCATCTCCATCAAGAAGCTGCTGCCATGCAGCATATATTTCCTCCCATAATGCAGATTCCTTTTCCCCGGTTCTGACATTTACGATATTCACATCATCCGATGAATCAGACAGCATCAGCATGATCCGACCAGTACCCGGAATCCTTATGCTGTATGTTCTCTCTCCCGATGGCGCCATGGCTCCCTGAAGTTCCTGTATAGTCTGTACTGCTGCCATTTCAACATATAATTCCGGTTCATCCTCTCCAAGCTGATAGATTGCTGCGTTTAATATGCTTCCTTTTGCTTCCTGCGGTGTCGGCATCGGTACAGCTTCCATCATCCTTTCCAGATCGGATACCTGACCTTCCGCGTCCACTTCTTCCTTGATGGTCTGGATCTCGGCTTTTGAATATAACGGTGACAATGCCTCGTTGATCGCATCCGGAAGCTGGAGCATCAGTGTCAGCTTGGCATATCCAAATCCCTGATATTGGTCCTGCAGCCGATCCGAATAGCCGCCCTCCGCAAATTTGTCATTGATATGTATGAACCGGCTTACCTGTGTCTTGTCTATGCCATATTCCGCCTTGGCAAACTCTGTAACGGATGTATATCCGCTTTCTTTCAAGATGTCGGTATCCCGCGCTACCTTTAGCAGATACCCGATCCGTACAAATCCCTCTGCGCTTTTGTTAAGTTCCGCATCCAACTCCGTCTTATATTCCTGATATGATTTTTTATACTCTATCTGCATAATTTCCTCCTCTAACATATTATTTTTACTCTATTGCGCCTCCATGAAGTCACTTTCCAGAGCATCCGCAAGCAGTGTACCTTGAAGCCTTCCGTGCCAGATCAGTTTCTTTTCCTGTCTCAGCTTCTTATAGCCGTCCCTTCTTGCCTGATCCGATGCCGCGGCAAGTTTCTTATCCTCCGCAGAAAGATTCTTCTTCACCCACTGCTGCCATGCTGTCAAAAACGGAATTGCATCTTCGAGATCTTTATAGGTTTCATTTAATACTGATTTTTTCTGCCTGATATTTCCGCCCGGTTCTACTTCGATGGTGTACCATGGTCTTTCCGGATTCTTTGTCTGTCTTAAAAACAGAAGATAGCTTTCCCGAATGTCAATCCTTTGAAAATAGATGTCACATGTATGGATGCAATGTTTTAGCGCAATCCCTTCCGCGTATATATCTGCTATACCGGCCGGCGCCATGATACAGTATTTATCATCACTGTATTCGTATTTTTTCAGTTCTCCCGATTTCATAAGCGCTTCGGCTGCTTTAAACATCTTTTCTTTTTTATGAATCTCACTCTTTTTATCCAGAAAAGAAATCTTTGCGACCAGTTCATTATGGGCTATCTGTAGATCACTCGGTTTTAACAGCTGTTCATTGGTATAATCCATCTTCATTTTTTTCATCATCCCGATATAGTCCATCCAGTCATTCCATATAATCCTTGCCGATCTCTGCCTAATGCCTTGCTGCCGTCTGATATAGTTACATACCTTTTTGACAGACAAGTGGCAGAATATTTCGTTTTCTAATATATAATACTGCTCAATGCTGGCCATGATCTGTATGTCTTCATCCTGGTATATCGTGTCCCTCCTCTTTTCCTCCTGCAAGATTGACAGCGCGTATACATCGCCGTTCATATTCCTTAACCGCTGCAGCCTTGATTTATCAAGATGTAGTATCTTTGCCAATTCGTGCTGCGTCATGTCAACATCTAATTCATTGTATTTATATTCATATATGACAGCTTTTCCGAGCCTGTACATCCCCGCCTTAAACAGCATTTCAATTAAAGGAAACTTTTTCTCATTGTACATAAAGGATAGTATTTTGCTTTTGCTTACGCCGTTCTTTACCGCAATCAGGAAGGAAGTATGCATATTTTTTAAAAGACGGTTTATGTTATGTGGATATATATTATCTGTGTATCTATAAAATTCCCCGTTTTTTTGACTCCACCGATATCCTCTCCTTCTGTAATCTGTGTATTCATACACCCTATATACTCCATCCAGCAGTATCTCACGCCTGTATTCCTCAACTATATAACTGGACTGATCGATTCTCTCATCCTTCCTTCTGATGCAAAATGTACGAACAACCAGACCGCTCTTATATCTCTGCGCACACGTCACACTTCGCCATGTCGTCCAAACCGGACTTTTTTTGACCTTGCGTGAAATGAAGGTTACTTTTTTCCGGCACTCTGGGCAACGGTCGTCCATGTTATGCGTTATTTTTTTCAAAGATTTCAGAGAGATCATACGCATACAGTTAGTACAATATCCCTCCTCCGCTCCCACTCCTGAATAGTACACTTTATGGCTTCCATTAAATCCCACTGTTTTATACCACTTTTCAAATCCCTTCGGCGGCTCCTTGATCGGTATCATGTCCTGATCCCATTGATCCGTCAGTTTCTTTATCTTTTTATCCTCGACTCTTTTCTTACAGCCTTCCTGCCACCGCTGTATGCACCGGTATACATCTTCCTCTTTGGATTCCAGAAGCTGCCGAATACTTCTTTTTCCTTCCGGATTCATGTAAATATATTGGTCATAGTCCCGTTGCCAATAATATTGTTCAAGATTCATAATATATGCCGACCGCCATTTATACGTGCCGTCCTTCTGCCGCTCCCGTGTGATATACTCATCCCCGTCATAGTTGATGTAAATATCCCACTTCGGAGTCAATATTCCGTTTTGAAGATCTTTTCTGGTACACATCGAAATCTTTAAGATTCCATCTAACTGCTGACAGCGGGCAACCAACCGGCATCTGTACTTATACACCTCATTCCAGTAATCCTTTTTTCTTCCCGGCTGGGATATTGCTTTAATCATCGCCGGAGTAGCATTCAGTGTCCTTAATTTTTCCAGCTTTGCCTTGATCATCTACACCACCTTCTTTCCGCGTATGTCATAATATACATCCGGATGATATGTCTTGCCGTCGATCTGATATGATCCAACTTCAACAATCTCTCCCTTTTTGTTTTCCTTCACCAGATAAATCATATCTCCGATCTGACCCTTTGCTTTTGGCTTAATTCCTCTTACAACTACATTCCCATCACCGGCTGCATTTCCCTTTTCATGCTTAACAACTGCTGCCAGCGGCGCTTTTTCATGAATAACCATCCATAAAACTCCTTCATGATACAGCTCATTTCTGCTGATCTCTCTGACGAGTCTGATTTCCGGCGCGGAGATCCTGCTGTTGACCGCATCCTCATCGATGTTTCCGGCCAGCTCGACGATAAAATACCTGTCATCATCCTTGTGATAATATGCCAGTACATCCAGCGGGTTATCTGTCGCATGGAATCCAGTGTTGGCACATTTTGCCTCATCCTCCCGGTGCCATTTCCCCGGAACATACTGATACTTCCCTTTGCCCATCGTACAGGTCAGATCGCTGTTGAATCCTTTATATGCCAACATTATTCTTTCCCTCCATATAGTATTTTTCCGCCAGCTGACGTCTTGTCCTTTTGTCAGGGATTCCGATGGAAAACTCATGCGCCCCTACTATGGTCTTTATCTTCCCTGCTTTGTCAACGATCCTTTTATCCACAACGGCACGGTTTTCATATCCATTTTCCGCCAGCAGCGCGATATATCCGGCCAGCTCCTTTCCCTTGCGGCGAATGGCGCGGGCAAACTCTTCCCGCTCGGCTGCTATGACTATCAATTCGTCCTTCCAGTCAAGCAGTACACCTTTTAACTTTAAATCTTGGCTTTCAATTTTCAGCTTTCCCACTGCTGCCATCAGCGGCGTTGCAAGTTCGCCGGTGGCGCCGTCCAAGTAATCCTCTGCGTCCTCTATGTCGATCCCATTCTCTTTACACAATTCTTTTAACTCCTCTGCATTTCTATCCGTTTTTAATTTCTCCGCAGCACTGTTAAACTCTTCTGTGGAATCAAATTCTCCAAAACGCTCAAACATTCCCTGCTCCTTTCTGACGGTCAATCCGTCTCTGCATCCAGTCTTTATACTCATGATTCTCCGAAACGGAAAACTTCACCCGGTGCACCCGGAACAGCTCATACAACTGCTGCCATTCCTCCCGGTGAGCAATCTCTTCCCCTTTTGCATTTTTCCATCCATTTGCGAGCCATCTTGCAAGCCACCCCTGTTCATAGGATGAAGCCGTGTACTTTGTATCTGTATATACCATGACATCACATGGCTGGTTCAGGCGTTTGATCGCTGACAGAATCGTTTTGATCTCGGCGCCGTTCTCCGTCTCTGCTTCATATTCAATTGTCTTATCCAAAGTCGCGGGACCCTTGCTTGTCATCGCCTCCAGCAGATAGATTCCTTTTCCGGTCTGCGCCCTTGGTCCTCTTATGTTGGTTTGTATGTATATTTTTACTTCCACTCTCTATCCTCCTTCCGCCGCCATATCATTTTTAGCGTCATATTTAATTAGTGCGTAGGAAAAATACTCGAAGCCTGTAAAATCAGAAATGCCATGCTGTACTGTATCTTTATCAAGATAGTATCCTGCCTTTTCTTTGACCTGTGCCCGGAAGTGTCCCGCCCGTAGTACACGCTTATATACCTTCGGCTGTTTCAGATTCCTTGATGGATACCATCGCTTCCCGATGAGCTGTCCTTCCGTCTTCTCCGTCTTTGCGGCATATTTGATAAAATAAGCAGCAATCTTCCGGTACTGCCCGTTACTATTCAGCGGATCAATATGGATGCCACCATATGTCCAGCATTTTCTTATCAGATCCGTATCGCATTTATTGATCACCATATGGACGTGCCTGCCTCCGCGCGGTCCGATCTCCTTGACATAGATATATTTCAGTTCATCCTCGGCTTTTTTATAGCCTGCCCTCATCTTTGTCAGAAACTTCGTCATCAGATCCTGCATCTGCAGACTGCCGGCCGGAAAATTCACTTTGCAAAAATCCAGTCTGAGCAGATAATCCCCGTCGACAAAATTAGTATTCATCAACCATCGCAGCTTACGTTCCGCCAGCCGCAGGTTTACCCTTTTCTGTGCTTCACTGGTCTGCTCTTTTTTTACCGCCCTTTTTTCGCCCTTGGTATGCGTCCGGTATGTGAAACATTTTATGACTTCGGTCACTTTTCCTGCCACACAGATATATTCCATGTATGGCATATAAAAAAATCTCCTTTTTGTTCTAAAGATAATAGTTTTAGCAAGAACCAAAGGGAGCAAAAACTCCCGATTTTTCTTGACTTTTTAGCGTCGAAGTCATATACTATAAGTGGTTGAGTTAGTTATGACTTCGGTCACGGCGTGCGGTTTATCTGCACGCCGCTTTTTTGTGCATCTGGCGCAATAATTTGTGTCGCTGTAATACTTCGCATCCTCCCCCTGCTTTCGCAGCGCCATGTCTTCATAAGCCATATTGCGCTTAATGCAACACTCCAGATCTACCCTTGCAACATCTTTCCTGCGGAAGACTCCAGTATCCGGTATCTCCTCCTCGTCCTCCTGGTATGCGCCAAACAGCTCGTCCATGACTGGTGGCGGAACTTCCAAGAACACTGCAATTGTCATTGTCGCCCGGTAGATATTGTGTGCCTTTCCCCACTCCCTGTTTTTGACATACACGTTAAACAGGCTGCCGTATTCTTTCAGCTTTCCGATTGCTTCCTGTTCTGTCAGCATTGTTCCTCTCCCTTTTCCGTCCCAAGGCTTTCCCGTTCTTCTTTTATGCGGAATCCGTTTCCGTTGGTCAGCTCATCGATGTCAATCAGTCCTTTCCGGAATTGATCATCTTTTATCTGTTCAGATATGTGCGTTTTGATACCTGTTTCTACAAAATTCTGTAATAATTGTTTTATATCCCAATCTTTAAAGGGGAACGTACCATCTTTGCCTTCATACTGCTGCCAGAACGGAAGCAGCTCTTCCAGCGCGTTCACTTCTCTCTCATCAAGCACGTACAAACATTCCAGATTTACAACATTGTTTATTGCCATCTCATCCCTCCGCTTCTATGATCTGTATGTAGACATAGTCTCCATAGTTTTCTATCCATTCGTTGCACCGGTGCAACTCACCCATATATACATCTATTGCGGTGCCATCCTTCAGGCGCGGATCCCCTCCGATATCCCGGAACTCAAAGATTCCTATAAATTCACGGTCGCTCGAATAGAGAATTGCCGTCTTGCCTAAATCTTCCCGGCGTCCGGAAAGAACTCCGTAATATGGCATGACGCCGGATGCTGTCGGATTGCCGGTATCGCAGTAACAGGTTGCTCTGATCAGCTGTAGTTCCGGCTGTGGTTCTTCCTGTGGATCCTCTGTCTGGAATGGTCCTGCTGCCAACATGAAACCTAAAATAATTTTTAATAATATTGCTGCTTTCACGCTGCCCCTCCCCTCAGCCCTTCACGTTCCTCATCCGGTACGTGAAGGTAATCGTAAATCAGTCTCAATTCTCCAAGCCTGAAGTTGTCCGGATTATTCCATCGTGCATACAGTGCTGTCCTGCTGATCCCTACAACTTCCATCAGCTTGTCCTTACTGGAACATCCCCGGAGCGCCATATACTTAGATATAACCGCTATGATGCTTCGGTTTATCATTTCATTTTTACTCTGTTTTAGTCTCGGCACTCACACCACTCCCCTTCTCTATAAAATATTCTCCATGCTTGTTTTTAACAAAATTCTTAGCATGGTGGATATTGGTAGTATGCTTGCACTTGCCAGCTCCCTTGTAATAACAATTTCTCTTATTACAACCCTCCACTTGCCCATCACATAAATACGCTATTTCCAATAGCTTTGTCTCCTTTCTCCAAAATAGTTAGTAATTTACCTCTATGTTGATTTTGATGGTTGGGTATTCCTTTCTGACCTCCTCCATTTCTTTCAAAACTTCTTTTATCCTCTCTGCCCTATTCTCATGCCTTAACATAAGTATGTTGAGTTTTACATTTAGCTTCGTAGCTCTTTTATTCCAAAACATCTCTTCTCACCTCTTTTCTTGATCTTCCTACATTTTCATCCTTGCTTCTGTTAATTCCGCAACGGCTTTTGACAGGCCTAATATTTCACCGCTAAGGCTATCCGTTCTTTTTACATCTCTTTGAATTCTTTCGCATATAGCGTCTATTGTTTTTTCTATATTTTTATTTTTTATGTTTATCGCTCTTTCTGTTTCTATCACCCTATCCACAATCTTATCGTTTCCATATAAAATAGCTTCCTTCACCTTTTATCCTCCTTACTTTTGGTTTTATGTGCCTCGTAGATATCGTAAATTAAATGTCCGATAAAACTACCAACGATAACACTGACAATATGACCAATCAATGACAATGTCTCCTTTTCACTTAATTATTTCTTGCTTTTGTACACCACTTCTCCTATACTATCTTTACAGGCTCCCGCCAGAGCTGAGTACATAAGAAAGGAGAAAATCTATGGGTACACTTACAAATGATTCTGAAAAGCTACTCAGCGTTATTTATAAAAAATACCTTGAAAATCGCAAGTCTGGAATGTCTAAATCTGATGCTAAAAATTTTGGATCATCTCATATAATTCACGAACAACTATTGCCCAAATGGTTATTTGATGATGTTGATGATACCTGTCGCGAACTTGATCGCGCCGGAATGCTTGATTGCCTATATGGTGACGACATTGCTAGCAATGTCATGATTTCTGATTCAGGTATTTCATACATGGAAAACCGATTTAAAAACGGGCTTTCCGAAGTAGTTGAGTTTATTTCAAAAATCAAACCTTAACCACTAATGCGCTCCTATTTCCCAGATTTAGGAGTGCTTTTACTTTCTCTTATTTTTTGCTTCTATATACGCAGCGACTGCATGAAACAAAAAACTAATTATTAGAAGCACGTAATACCAGTCCGGAGCATCCAGTTGTACGCCTATCCATATAAAGCATATAAGTGTGATCAATTTCTCCTCTCACCTCTTTCTCTTAGATATTTAGTTTTCTAAACTTTTTCTGTAAAAAAATATTCCGGTATTTCTTTTTTATCAATTTGTAACAATTCAGTCGCTTTATTTATTTCCTGCTGCGAGAATTCTCTTTTTGAATTTAGACTCAAATTTAGCGAAACCCTTCCTAAATCTAAATCTTTTGCAAACTTTTCTTGAGTACCATATTTTTCTTTTATTTTCCCCAAAAGTTTTCGATAATCATACGCCATCAATACTCCTCCTTTCGTTTAGTTTTCTAAACTACTATTGTAGAATAACATTTTTAATATTGCTTGTCAATATAATTTTTTAGTTTTTTAAACTTTTTGTTGTGATTTCTAAATTTATATGGTATTATTTCATTAAAGGAAGGTGATAATAATATGGCAACTCTATCTGACCGCCTTAAACAAGGCATGCATTTACGCAACATGAAGCAGGTTGATATTATTGAAAAAACTGGTATAAACAAAGGGGCATTGAGCTCCTATATATCTGGTAGATACGAACCTAAACAAAATAATATACATCTTCTCGCGCTTGCATTAGACGTTAGTGAGGCATGGCTTATGGGTCATGATGTACCAATGGAACGTTCTGCTTCTCCTGATAACCATAATGATACAATTATGCAACATTACAGTCGTCTTAATGACCTTGGAAAACAAGAAGCTACAAAACGGGTTGAAGAACTTACCCATATTGATAAGTATATCGACCCTTCTGCTCCTGTTCCTCCGGTACCGACACGCATCATCAATTACTTTTACCGCCTTGCTTCCGCCGGATCAGGTCAGATTGTATTTGATACTCCGCCCACAAAAAAGATTGAGATTCCTGATACTCCCCTAAACCGCAGAGCTGATTACGCAATTGGTGTCAATGGCAACAGTATGGAACCTACATTTTTTGACGGTGACATGCTACTTGTTGAAATGACAGAGGAAATCTCCAGAGGGGAAATCGGCATCTTCCTTGTAGATGGTGAAAGTTATGTAAAAAAGTTGGGTAAAGATGAGCTGATCTCCCTTAATGAAGACTACTCTAATATACCACTAGATGAAACTGCAAGATGTCTTGGCCGTGTTATCGGGAAAATATAATCGCAGCTTTTTCGACAAGATATATAAAATTTCTTGATTAAATCATCTCTCTTATTTATAATATCTAACAAAAGCATTTATTAAATCACTTCTGTGTTTTAATAAAAATTCTAAAAACGAAGGAGACAATATCATGATTATTGCTACAGGAGACTTGAAACAAAATTACACTATTATCGACACCATTTTCGCTATGGATTCCCACAAAGCCGGATTCCTCTCTGGTATCGATCCAAACAAGGCTTTTGATGGAGTTAAACAACGTCTTTCGGAAAAATGCAGTTCCCTTGGAGGAGATGCTGTTATTAACTGTGAATTTGAATATAGAAATGCACTTGGAGACGGTTTAGTTGGCAAAAAGGCAGTTATTGAAATATTCGCATATGGTACAGCTGTTAAACTTATTGAAAATGACTAATAGCATTTATGATGGATATACTCAAGCGCAAGCTGAGTATGGAATATAAATAATATATAATTTTGGAGGTATTATAAAATGGGTAAAATATTAATTGCAACTATTGGAACTATCCAAATCAAAATGGACAAAAAAGACACTGATTATTTTGATGCTAAAGATCCTCATGTAAGTTTCGTAAGAAACGGTGACGATGTTGTAAAACATGTTTTTCTTAGCGAAATTGATAATATTGTAGGTACTGGTGACAGTGATCTTCAAAAAGCTATTCGTTATGTACGTAAAAACAAAGAAGACCTTATTAAAATGTATGAAGAAAATAATCGGAAATAAATTCATATTTAAGTAGGATAACTGTCATGAGAACTGGCGGAATAACACTATTTTAATATTTCCGCGTAAGGTAAGAGCCTTGGACTTTTATCCGGGCTCTTTTGGGATATATTTGTAAAGTGTTGCGACGTCGCAACAAACAAAACTGCCCTAGTGCTACCAACACCAGGGCAGTTCGTGAATCTTACCGGAATAATCCGATACATCTTATCACCCTTAATGATTGTATCATTTTCCCGGTAAGATTGCAATACCGGGCATTTTTATACCCCAAAATTAAAAAAGGAGCTGATACTATGGCCAAAGCAAAGAAACTTCCTTCCGGATCATGGCGCTGCTTAGTTTATGATTACACAGATGAATCTGGCAAGCGCAGATATAAATCATTCACATCAAGTGATCCCACTGCTGCCGGAAAACGTGATGCAGAGCTTCAAGCTGCCAAATATGCCTCCGCCAAAGAAGAAACCGCCAGAGGTTCCTCTCTTACGCTCGATCAGGGGATAACCTCTTATATTAAGGATAAAAGCAATGTCCTCTCTCCTTCTACGATCAGAGGCTATTATAGTATTCAGCGCGCTCTGCCTGATACGATCCGCCATATGTCGATCCGTCACATTAATTCCGCTGTGCTGCAGTCCTGGGTGAATGATCTTGCCGGAAAGGCTACGCCGAAAACCGTACGCAATCATTATGCTCTGATAAGTGCCATTATCGGATATTATTACCCTGATAAGACTATTCGTGTACAACTGCCGCAAAAACAGGTTAAAAATTTATATGTGCCAACAGATCAAGATATCGAAACATTGATTAGCTACCTTGAACAGCATGATCAGGATATGCTTATAGCGGTTTACCTTGCCTGCTTTGGTACAATGCGCCGGTCCGAGATCTGCGCCCTGACATCTGATGATATTTCCGGATGCTCTGTTGTGATCAATAAAGCAATGGTTTACACCAGCGAGCATACATGGATTACAAAGCCGGTACCTAAAAACGATTCCAGTAACAGGATTGTCGAACTACCTGATTTTGTTATAGCTGCTCTCCCGACAGAAGGACCTCTGGTCTCTTCCACTCCTGCTGCCATATCGGATCGCTTTATACGCATTATTAAGCGGCTTAAGCTACCCCATATTCGATTCCACGACCTAAGGCATTATTCCGCCTCTGTAATGCATGCTATCGGCGTCCCTGACGTATATATTATGCAGAGAGGCGGATGGAGCAGCGACCACACGCTTAAAACAATTTATAGGGGTTCTATGGACGATTTTGCACGGAGATATACAGATCAAACCAATGCTCATTTTCAAGCCTTAAACAGCAATAATGCAACACGAAATACAACACAGCAAAAAAAGTTTGTTGATAAATAAGCATTTTTACGTATTTGCTTATGGGTTCAAGTCCCGCTGCCGGCAGAAAAAAAGATCATACAAATATATATATATTTGTATGATCTTTCAATTTTTCATCAGGAAAACGTTTATTGATTTACCGGCACCTCATAAAATTCATCCGTCAAATACTGTCCATCCACATTTTTCAGGAACAAAAGATATGCCACCTGATCAGGAGTAATGATTCTTTCGTTCACATAGATTGCCTCATAGACTCCGCTGGCGGGATCTCCCAGATACCCTTCTATTCCTCCGCCGCACAGATACGGATAAGCCGTACCATCTTTCAAGCGCACACCCGCAAGCGGCGGCGCTTCTAAAAATTGCTCGGTAGATACCGGATTGCCATTTTCATCAAAGCCCTGCTCCGTCCTCGTCTGATACGGAAACTGATATTCTACGTGCATAGTTATGGGAGAAATTTCTGCCCGCGTCACTACTGCGCCCGTATCCCCGAGTGATTCCTCCAGCGTGTATTCACACATACTGTCCGTTCCCTGGAGATTCCAATCAAAGCTCCATTTTCCCTGCACTTCATTGTCGCTTAAATACTCCGCTTTCCCTGCTATTCCAAGATTTTCAAACTCCACATGAACATCTTTGCCTAAAAAATGTCCTTTTTCCTCATGAAAGAGGGTGATCCAATACTCCATGCTACCATCGTCCTGCACATAACGCACGATACTTCCCTCATAATCAATGGGAGAACCATCTGCGTATTCAGCCATGCCATCTGCCCCGGTCACAAGTCCGTCATAAAAACTTGCTGTCATATTATAATCCATACCGCCGTCAACTGTTATCATATGATTCTCAAAAGCAGGCTCTGCACCCTCTGGCAATTCATATCCCTCGATTTTAAAGACAAGATGCGCTGCATAATAATCCGTAATGCTTTGTACTGCCGTTACAGTAACACCATTACACGTCTGACTTTGCGGCGTTATCGTGGCATCCTCCTGCGTCTGCTCCTGTATAGGGAATACTACCGCGCCTTGCTCTTCCAATTGCGCCTGCTGTTCTTCTGTTGTACCCATTCCTTCCGACAGGCTCTTACTCCAGTTCCTACATGCCGCATACACCGTAATGCTTCCCAATGCAAGTACCGCAGCTGCTACAAGCACCATGATCTTCTTTTTGGTGAAACGCGCCTTCCTCCTCTTTTTGACCGCACTAATGCTCCGTATCTGCCCAAATGCCTCGTCTGCCCTCTCCTGCACCGTCTGCGGCAGTACAATATCCGACTGTAATATCTTAATAACATCCCGTTCACTCATATTCCATCCCTCCTTATACAAATTCCTGCGCAAGTTTCCGGCGCGCCCTTGAAAGCCTGCTCCGTACCGTACTATCCGGCATTCCAAGCATTTCGCCAATTTCCACCGTCGAAAATCCCTCCACATAGTACAGCACCGTAACCAGCCTGTACTTTTCTTCCAAACAATTTAATGCGTCTTTCCACTCTACATTTTCAAACCCCTCTTCCTGTACCGACACATCGGGAACTTCCTCCACAAACGAATATCTTTTCCGCTTTCTAATAATATCCTTGCACTTGTTAATGAGTATGCGTGTCATCCATGTGCGGAAAAATTCCGGTTTCTTCAACCGATCCAATTTTTCCCAGCAGATCAGTATCGTATCTGCGATGGCATCCGCGGCATCCTCATCGCTGTTAAGGATTGCCCTTGCAGTTTTGTACATATTCTGCATCTGCGACTGCATAAGTGCGCTGAACGCATCAGGGTCTCCCCGCTTCGCTTCCAGTATCAAATGATCCATTTTGCATCTCCTCCTGTCCGTTTCTTTCTGATTATTAGACGCAAAAACACATTGGAGCGTTTCAAAAGTTTAATCAATTTTTTTACCACTTTTTCAAATTAACACTAATTATATAACGTAGATTAATTTCATAATAGAATAATTCATAAAAATTTCGTGGTATTTTGTAATGAGACGTGGTATAATGCAAAAGGTTTTTATATTTTAATCGAGGAGGAATTTATTGTGAGCAAAGAAACTGATGACACTTTAGAGCAGAAAAAAGAAAACGCTCAGGTCATTGAAACTGATGATGAAACAAAAGATAATACAGCATCACCGGATACTGAAAAGCCGTCTGGCAGCCCCAAACTATTGATTGCGGAGATCGTAATCGCCGTTGCTGCGATCGGCTTTATCATCTTCGCCCTGGTTACCAACAACAGGGGGCAGGATTCCGTTTCCGGCAACACCGCCCCTTCCGGCAATATTGTCTCTGATGTTTATGACAATACCGTTCCGGATGCAGGAGCCGTTACAATCGACAATTCCATATTATATGAAGTGGCTATTCCTGATATAGCAGAATTCAATCAGATAACGGAAGAAGAAGCCAAGGCCGCCGTTGAAGATGGAACGATGCTTTTATTTACTACAGCGGACGGAGCCTCCCTATATATTGGCAATTATACCAATGCTGATTATTTTATTGAAGAAACTTCCGTCAGCGAGGAGGAAATAGAGGATTTTATTTTCCAAGAAATTCTGCTTGGATTTGGCGAATTCAACGAAACGGATCATACAGTTGTCAGCGAATACGATGTGATCAGCGCCAATTTTGTAGGAAAACTGGATGGGGTTGCTTTTGACCGTGGGTCTGCGGAGAATGTAGAGATCATTGTTGGCGCAGGTGGCTATGTTCCCGGTTTTGAAGAGGGCTTTATCGGAATGGCAGCAGGCGAATCAAAAGATGTTCCTGTTACTTTCCCGGAAAATTATGGCAATCCGGAACTGGCCGGCAAGGACGTTGTATTTACTATGACAGTAAATGAAATTATGGGTACTATGATTTATCCTGAGGAACTGACCGATGAAATGGTACAGGAGATTTTCTATGATGGTTCCTGTACCACCGTGGCAGAATGTCGGGATCTGATCAGGGAAATTACGATAGAAAATAATGTATGGACTTTTATTACGGGAAACTATTATATCACTTCCATTCCTGAGGAAACAGTTTATCAATATTATAACGCAGAAATGGACTCACAGGCACAGGCAGCAGCCCAATATCAGATGTCTATCGAAGATATGTGTTCTCTTATGGGAATGACTGTAGACGATTTGAAACAGAGCACGATCATGAACGCATGCTATACTACTATTCTGAATTCTATCTGTGTTACGATCGCTACGGAAAATGGAATTGCTGTCTCCGACGAAGATATCGCTGCATTTGCCACGGAATACGGATATCCCGATGTGGATACCCTTTTGGCGACAATTGATGAAAATACCATTATAGCATATTTGACACAGGAAAAAGTATTAGAATATTTAGTTTCTTTATTACCGTAATATCGTCGTACCCAAAGGGCATTTAAAATGCCTCAAATTTAATTTTAAAGGAGAAAAATGATGAAAAAAATACTTGCAATGATGTTATCCCTATTATGTATCTTTTCGCTGGCTGCATGTTCGGCAGGTCAGACAACAGACAAAATAGACGGCTCAGCCGTTTCCGATTATGAATATATTGCCTCCAACGGCAAACTGGTTATCGGCATCACACTTTATGAACCCATGAACTATAATGACGAAAATGGCGTATTAACCGGATTTGATACGGAATTTGCACAGGCTGTCTGCGAAAAACTTGGTCTGGAACCTGAATTTCAGGTAATTGACTGGGACATGAAAGAAAGTGAATTAAGTTCCCAGAATATCGACTGCATTTGGAATGGTCTTACCGTCACAGAGGAACGTCGTGAAAATATGGATTTTTCCACATCCTATTTAACGAACAAACAATGTGTGGTCATTAACAGCAGTAATGCCGGCACATATACAGATACTGCAAGCTTAGCTTCCGCTATGCTCTCTGCAGAAGGCGGCTCTGCCGGTGAAGATGCCATTCTGGCGGATGAAAACCTCTCTCAGGCATCTTATACAGCATCTGATTCTCAGGCATCGGCACTGCTTGCGCTGAAATCCGGCAACTACGATGCGATCATCATTGATTATACACTGGCAACTGCCAGCGCTGGCACCGGCGACTATGCCGATCTGATGATTGTCGATGACATTCAGCTTGCTAATGAAGAATATGCGATTGGCTTCCGCCTTGGCAGCGACATGACAGAAAAAGTCAATGCCATTATCCAGGAACTGATCAATGACGGAACCCTTGCTTCCCTTGCAGAAAAATATGATATGACGGAACTGTATGAGGAAGCTGTAGGTAATTAAGATCAATCGTAAGAGGAAAGAAAGACATAACGTATGTATGATATTTCAAACTGGTGGAACAGTTATATCAATGAAGATTTTATCCGTGTTACCGTACAATTGTGGAAAGGGTTCGGCGTAACGCTTTCGTTGTTTTTCCTAACCCTTATTTTGGCAATTCCTTTAGGACTTGTCCTCGCATTTTGTACCAGAAGTTCTTTTCCCTTGCTGAAACTTCCGTTTCGGGCATTTGTATATGTGATCCGCGGCACACCGCTTCTGCTTCAGCTGATGATCGTAATCTATATTCCGGGGATCGCATTTCATGCCCCCATCACGAAATGGGGAATGTTTGGCGGAAATGTAGCAAGGGCATATTTTTTTGGAGCGCTCTTTGCATTTGTCATCAACTATGCCTGCTATTTTTCGGAAATTTTCCGCGGCGGCATTGAAAATATACCAAAGGGTCAGTATGAGGCCTGTGATGTTTTAGGCATGACAAGATCAGAAGCTTTTTTCAGAGTCATCCTGCTGCAGGTCATACGCAATATCCTTGCTCCGATGAGCAATGAAATCATCACTCTTGTCAAAGATACCGCTCTGGCTAGAACCGTGGCTGTTACAGAGATTCTTTTCTGTGCCTATGAATTTTTAAAGATCGATGCAATCATTTGGCCACTCTTTTATACCGGCTTATTTTATCTGGTATTCAACGCAGTATTAACCTGGCTTTTTGGAATTGCGGAAAAGAAGCTTTCACGTTACTACAAGTAGAATATATAAGAAAGGACATCCCACAGCATATGGCGCTTCTGGAAGTTACCAATTTAAAAAAATCATTTCAGGATACAGATGTTTTAAAAGGCATCAGTTTTTCTTTGGAAAGAGGTGAGGTTCTTGCCATCATCGGTTCTTCCGGAAGCGGTAAAACGACGCTGCTACGTTGTCTGAATTTTCTGGAAACAGCTGATTCGGGATCTATTCAGGTTGACCATCATACCATCTTTGGCGGAGACGACGCGGAAGCTGCATCTGTTTTAGCAAGTCCAAAGCAGATTCGTAAAAACCGTCTCTATTTTGGTCTCGTATTTCAGTCTTTTCATCTTTTCCCCCAATATACTGTCCTACAGAATCTGACCCTGTCTGCGCAGCTAAAAGCATTGAAAGAGAACAAAGCTCTCCCCAGACAGGAACGAAGACAAAAAGCTGAAATCTTCCGTACACTGGATCAGCAGGCAATGGAATTATTAAAACGGGTAGGATTATCCGAAAAGATCTCTTCCTATCCCTGTGAGCTTTCCGGAGGTCAGCAGCAGCGGGTTGCCATTGCGCGGGCACTGATGCTCACTCCTGATATTCTTTGCTTTGACGAACCCACCAGCGCGTTAGATCCGGAGCTTACCAAGGAAGTAATGGGTGTCATCCGCAGTTTGAAATCCAGTGATACCACGATGATCGTTGTTACACATGAAATGGATTTTGCCAGAAATGTAGCCGACAAAGTGATCTTTATGGCTAACGGTATCATCGAAGAAAAAGGAACTCCTGAAGAGGTCTTTGATCACCCCAAGAGTCCCATTTTACAATCTTTTATAAGCAATACCTAACAAGATCGTTCTTTTATCGTCCCAGAATAAATTCAGACTTGATAAATCCTGCCTGTCCATTATAAATAATCTGAGTCCATTCCGCATCCGTACTACCAATCACCGGAAACGACTCTCCTGCGTAAGCAACACCCATCTGTTCCCCTTCTATATTTGCC
>CAMWHY010000049.1 GCA_947174185.1 uncultured Lachnospiraceae bacterium
CCCAAGTCTTTCCACAGTTCTTCCTCGCAGGGGCTGTAAGCATTCAATATTTTTATCATACGTTCTACCTTATCTGTCCGATAATAATCTTCATGCATCGTTCGATTCGTCAGGTTGCATCTTCCACTGCCGGTAAGGAGAAGTTTCTTCCCAACTCTGTTCTGCCTTTCTAACAGCGTCACTCTGATGCCCGGCTCTGCCGCCCTGATAGCAGCCACTATACCTGCCATCCCGCCGCCTATGATCACGATATTTTTCATAATACTCCTCCATGTCAAAGCACTTTGAGGCTCTGACTCAAAGTGCCGATTGAAAAACGCCCATACCAACTGCTCAGCTGGTGTATGTCTCCAGAAAATCAAAAAGTTCCGCATTTCCCACAATCAATTTAAAATTCAGAATTTCTTCTGTAAGTGCAGTTGTCAGCTGATCCCTGTGAATATCCGTCGTCAATAAGACGGTTTTCTTATCTTCGCGATATACTGTAACACAATCATCTGCAAAAGCAAGATAATAATAATCCATCACTTCATTGTGATAAGACTTTTCTATGGTCACAGAACCTGCTGAGAATACAGTCAATTCTAAACGGTACAATCCCTTTTCAATATCAATACTGTCCGGTTGAGAGCAATAAGACTCCAGCAGTTCATCCAAATCATTGCGGTTCTTTCCGATCATTTCCTCAGGAAGTTCCGTCTCAGATTGTCTGCACAACCCACCCGGATAATTTTCAACGATGATCAGCTCTGTATCTGCAGTAGTGACATCCGATCCATCTGCTGCAACTGCAACGTCGTCCTGATCCGGCATGGCATTCTCCGGATGCGAAACATCTGCCGTTATTGTCTCCGAGGGATTCTGGTTGCTGGAATATTCCACATATGGTACATCACGTTCTTCATACCGATATAACAGAACACAAAGCGCGAACATGGCAAGAACCATAACACAAATCAAGCTGATTCTATAAACCTTCGACATAAATAACTCCCTTCCATGGCTGGAGGATTCTACCAGCTTTCAGTCATTTTCTTATAGTATCAGCCCAAATTATTTATTTATTCAGTAATATCTCTTTTGCCCTTGTATATTTTTCCCTGCGTTTCTCCTTCTTTTCTGCAGATTCTGTTTCGGAATCCATGCTTCTGGTATCATCCATATTGTGCGTCAGATCAGCAAGTTTGACCTGACATGCGATTGGATCGTCCTTTAATCTTTCAATATATTCCAGATAGGGGGTTTCCGGGTCATGTGTCAGAAGCTGTACAGCTTGTGCGACTTCTGTCGGAAACTCCCTTGCAATCACATCAATACCGACGTCCGTGTCCTCCACCACATCATGTAGAACTGCGGCACAGACCGAATATTCATCCTTCATCTGTTCCGCAAGATGATACGGATGAAAAATATACGGCAGCCCTCCTTTATCAAATTGACCCTCATGTGCTTGATATGCCAAATTGATTGCTTTTATTGTTAACGGTGTATAAATCATATCAATCCATCATACCTTTCGTCATACAGCAAGATTACCCTTCATTCATGGGAATATCCCAAGCAGTTTACCAAGCCTTAGCAGCAGACTTCCAAACGGGAATGCAGAAACAGAATACGCACTGATTACTTCAAACTTAGCCAACGCAATAAAATATATCAGGAAAGAAAGCAGCGCAGTTACGATCACGTTGATAATCGGCGGTAAAAACAATCCAAATAAAAGAGATAACAGGATCATTATAACCATAGTGATCATGATAGACGCCACCGGAAAATACAGGATTTTCCTGATATTCATACGACCTTTCACTGCCTGATGCAGAAAGAACATTCCCAGAAGCGTATAAACTACCCCAAAAACAATGACGGAAAGCATAATGCCATAGATCCCCATAGATAACCGCCCCACTGTGATATAAGCAGTAATTCCATTTGCTGCAAGCGCACAGATCCCAGTCAGCAGGGATGCGAGGGACATATTGATCGCCGGAAGAATCACAAGCAATGTCACTGACATAGCAAGCAATACCATAGCGATACATCCCATGCGGAGCAGGCGTACTGCCAGTGCAGATTCCACAAGGAAAAATCCTGTAATTATCTTATCTGCCATAATAAGCGCTAATGCCATAAAGAATAGAGCCACAATCATATTATCACGGATCATGCCATGAATCTTAATACGCACTTCATGAATATCTCCACTTTGATATCCAATAGACAGTTTTCTTTTTTCAGTGGCAGTGAGCGCCAGTACGATCAGCAGCGGGAGAAAGAGTACGCCTCTGTATATCCCCGCATAAGCGCCCCATTGATAAGTCAGCATGATCGTTTTCCCCAGAAGTTCGCCTGTCCTGAAAAAGATAATCTGGTCGATGACTGGGTAAAGCAGTACCACAAAGTAGCTTCCTGCCACGGGAAACACCTGCATCAAAAGATGAATGACGATATCTACCGTATCTGTCCTTCTTTTTGCAGTATCTCTCTTTAAAAGTTTTCTAAAATATTTTCCATATAGCTGGTACATAAATAACATCAGGATACATGCTGCCAGAATTCCAATGAATACCCCCACCGCAGCCCCGGCAGCGCCATATGCATAACGCGTTTCCTGTGTTCCAAGTACATTGGCAGCTTTGATGCCCTGATTCATAAAGATGCCGGAAAATATAGCCGCCGCAATTGCCATTACAAGCTGTCCAGCCAGAGAAGCCGTAAGCAGCGGAAAAGAGCCGCCCATCCCTTCAAAGTATCCTTTAAAAGTACAGGAAATACTGTAACACAATATCGTACAAGTCAGTATGAGCAACGTCAGATAACTTTTTGGACCGATCAATACAGACTGACTCAGAGAATCCGCAAAGATACATAACAGCAAAATGACTGCAATACTGTATAAAATAGCAATCAATAAACCTGCATTCAATATACTTTTTGCATTGCGGTACTGCCGCTGTTCCACCCGCTTATTAACAAGAGCGGCAATAACGGACTTCAATGTATAAGGTACCGACCCCATCAGGATCAGGATCAGGTCAAATACCGTAAAAAAATACGCCGATCCCTGTAATCCATTCTGGGAAACGATCACCGCCCATGTCCATGAAGTAAGCAGAATGATCATCAAGATCACTGCTGGGATAACGAAATCTTCTGCCGGATAATTATTCTGTATTTTTCTTACTCTTTTTCTTTTGCCCATGTCTTGTCCTTTCTCTACTCGCAAGCTTTTGTAATAATTCATGATTGATCTTCGGGGCTATTCCCTTGTAATAGAAAGCTGTTCCAATATCAATCTCTGCGCTTCTTCCATCCGAAGCCTCTGCTCTTCTTCCATATGGTCATACCCCAAAAGATGCAGCATACTATGTGTCAATAAAAATGCATATTCCCGCAGGACGCTGTGTCCAAACTGCCCGGCCTGCTCCGTCATCCGATTCTGACAGATCATGATTTCCCCTAAGATCAGCTCCTCCGTATCCGGATCAAAGTAAGCATAATGACTGCCTTCTTCCTCCAGAATCGCAAAATCCGCTTCTTTCTCGAAAGATACGTTAGGAAAAGACAGTACATCCGTAATCTTATCTATCCCACGCGTTTCACGGTTGGCGCTATGTATCGTCTCATCATCCACAAGATAAACTGAGATACAGACCTCGTATGGACACCGGTAAAATGAAAGTACTGCATTGATTACATCTCTGGCGATCGTTTCAAAATCCAGAGCAAGTTCTTCCTTCGTTTCTTTTTCAAAATATAATGTCATATGGATATTCCCCTATCTTCTGGGATTACGGTTTGCCTGTCTGTCATATTTTGAGTGCTTTTTCGACTGTTCGTATTTCTCATACTCCTGCACAATCTTCATGACCAGTGGGTGTCTCACTACATCCTTACTGGTCAGCGTACAAAATGAGATGCCTTCTACCTTGGAAAGTACCTTGCACGCTTCGTCAAGTCCGGAAAGAGTTCCCTGGGACAAGTCCTTTTGGGTACGGTCTCCGGTGATAACTGCCTTAGAGCCAAAACCGATTCTGGTCAAAAACATCTTCATCTGCGCCGGAGTGGTATTTTGCGCTTCATCTAAAATAATAAAAGCATTATCCAGTGTCCGTCCCCTCATATAAGCTAAAGGTGCCACTTCAATCAGCCCCTTTTCCATATTTTTACTGAATGCCTCTGCTCCCATAATCTGATAGAGTGCGTCATATAAGGGACGAAGATATGGATCTACTTTACTTTGCAAATCTCCCGGAAGAAAACCCAGCTTTTCTCCAGCTTCAATCGCTGGTCTTGTCAGGATGATACGGCTGACCTCCTCCCGTTTAAACGCCGTGATTGCCATCGCCATGGCAAGGTATGTCTTTCCTGTTCCGGCAGGACCTGTCCCAAATACGATCATATCATTTCGAATGGCCTGGACATATTTCATTTGTCCTTCTGTTTTAGGTTTTACCGCTTTGCCATTCACCGTATGGCAGATGACATCATCCTCCAGTGCCAGTAAAACGTCCATCTTATCTTCCTTTGCCATCGTAATTCCATACTCAACCTTATGCGCCTCCAGCGAATCTGCATTTTTAGAGATCTCTATCAGATCTAAAATCAGAGACTTTGCCTTACGCACAGAAGATGGCTCCCCATAAATCTGCAAAACGCCGTCACGGTCGATGACTTCTACCGAGAGTTCCCGCTCCAGCTTATTGATATACCGGTCGCATTCCCCAAAGATCATGCGCATGGCATCGCTGTTGATATTGAGTTGTTCTTTATAATCATGATTCATGTTAAAACCATACCTTACATATTTCTGGTTCACTCTGTTTCTGCATCATTGACAACGGAACTTTCCATCGGCACAAATACTCCACCCGGCGCACATATGGTCAGGTGACCGGAAAGATAAATCCCCTGTACCCCCGGAATATACTGTATCTCATCAGTAATGACTTCGATCCCCGCAGCCTTCAGTTTCTCCAGATAATCGGCATAATCTTCCATCAAAATATCCTTGATTTGCTGATCATCCCGATAGATATTATGAAACGTAGTTTCCAGATACTCTATCTTACCATAATAACACGGCAAATAAAAATTATCCATACATCTTAACTGATAACAGGAAGAATAATGATCAAATGTCTCATATGGGGTATCCTGAGCGCCAATCTTCCACTCTCCCAGCTGTGTGGTAATAAAAGAGGATTCCTTAGATGCGCCTGTATATTCCTTGACACATACCTCTGCAGATACAAAATCCAGATAACTGATCTCATATTGCAGCATAATATCTGCGTCCGCAGCCACATAACGGTAGTCGATCACAGTATCGCCCGTATTATTATAGATCGGTATTTCACCACTCACAAGAATCTGTCCCTGTGATACGCTGTCTCCAGACTTGCACTGTGGAATGCCGGCGCGCGTGATGATGGAAGCCACCGTTCCCTGTTCCAGAGCAGCTATGTTCCCATATCCGTCAATATTATATTGCAAGTATTCTCCCGTCTGTGCACCAGCAAGTTCATTTTCCTTGATATCGATCATAAGGCAGGTCCCTTTCACCACCACATTGCACCATGTAATGATCGGAAAACGACCCCGAAGCTGTTCCTCCATCTCATTCGGCATGATATTACTGATTTTGTCCCCATAATACCATTCCTGCTCTATCAGATAATCATACAACATATCGGTTGTAATAGAACGGTTACCGGACACCTTGATGGACCATATATAGCCGGATAACACCCACAAGGCTACAAGTATGACCAGCGGCATCAGATAAAATGCAATCCTGCAGCGGTAAAACAGAAAACGATACAATAATCCGCTTTTTTTAGTGATCGACACGGCTACGCCTGCCTTATCAGCCAGTTCCCCGATCTTTGATGCACAAAAGCCGATGGCTACAGCCTGGACATTTTCTTCTGTTCTTTTGATCTCCTCCAACTGGATGTCATTCTTTGCGCAAAGATTGATAAAACGTTCTGCATGATCTCCCTCAATGCGCAGATGATGTTCAATAAAAAACAGACGGCGAAGCAATCTTAATACCATTATGATTCTCCATACTGCGACTTGCCTTAAATCCAGCTATCTAAGCCACTGCAGAGATTCTATCCTGCCTAAAATATGCAGATCGAATCTGGAATAATAATCAATAAAAAGTTCGCATCCCGTAACTAAAAGTTTTTGATCCTTGCCGCATACAAGGATGCGATCACCTTGATATTCTGCAATTCCTTTATAATTTTCAATCGTCAGCTCATGATCACCTGTCATGGCTGCCCTGATATCTGCTATATCCATGGCATATCATCTCTTTTTTTATATGCTATGAAAAAAGAAAGGATTACATGACTTTATCCAAAATAATTTCCATATGTCCAGGCTGTTTTTCCTGAATCGAATATGCCTTTAAAAGACGTTCCTTTGCCTGAATGCATTTCTGTTCGTCATTATAATGGATCTCCGCCAGCACATCATTTTCTTTAACCGGATCACCGGTTTTCTTTTTCAGCACGATACCAACAGACAGATCGATCTCACTCTCCTTCGTCTCCCTGCCACCACCTAAGATCAGTGAGCAGACGCCGACCTCATCACATGTAATATGCCCGATATAGCCCTCCTTAGGGCTGGTCAGAACGGTCTGATACTGACTACGCGGTAAAAGTTCTGTCTGATACACTGCCTCTTTCTCACCGCCCTGTTTCTCGACCCATTCTGCCAGTTTATCAAGCGCTGCACCGGAGGCAATGGATTTTTCCAACATTTCCTCGGCTTCTTTTTCCTCTTTTGCAATGCCTGCCGACAGAACCATCTGTGCGCCAAGGGTCATACACAATTTGGTAAAATCTTCCGGTCCCTTTCCTTTTAACGTATCAATGGCTTCCTTAACTTCTAATGCATTGCCCACAGCAAAACCTAACGGCTGATCCATGTTCGTCAGAAATGCGGTGGTGGATTTTCCTGCCCCCTTACCGATCTTAACCATTTCCTCCGCCAGCTGCATAGCATCCTCTCTTTTTTTCATGAATGCGCCACTTCCGCATTTTACATCTAATACGATGGCATCAGCGCCTGCCGCAAGCTTCTTACTCATGATCGAACTGGCAATCAGGGAGAAATTATCCACAGTTGCCGTCACATCCCTTAGCGCATAAAGTTTTTTATCCGCTGGTGCGAGTTCTTTCGTCTGCCCCATAATAGCGATCCCGGTCTGATTGACCTGATCAAAAAAATGTTCTATTGAAATTCCTGTCGAAAAACCAGGAAAACTCTCCAGTTTATCAATCGTCCCACCGGTATGGCCTAAGCCCCTGCCGCTCATTTTCGCAACCTTGACCCCTACTGAAGATACCAACGGTGCCAGCGCAATGCTCGTCTTATCCCCTACACCGCCGGTGGAATGTTTATCCACCTTGACACCCTGTATTCTGGAAAGATCCAGAATTTCACCGCTGTCCCGCATTGCCAGCGTCAGCTCCAGAGTCTCTTTTTCATCCATTCCCTGAAAATATACTGCCATCATCATAGCAGACATCTGATAATCAGGAATATTACCTGCCGTATACTGCTTTATCATCCAGCGGATCTCGTCCCCCTCCAGAATACCGCCATTACGTTTTTTTACGATCAGATCATACATTCTCATTGATCAGAATCTCCTTTCATCATTTTCCCGGCGGAAACTTTGACATTCAGCCTCCGTTTATGCTACAATCCACTTACGATGAAGTTACCAGAACAATTTATCCAACGAATGAAACATATGTTAGGCGGGGAATATCCCGCTTTTGAGGCAACCTATTCTGATGCTGCGGTAAAAGGGATTCATCTAAATCCCAAACGTCTCTCGGAAGAGGCTTTATTACAGTGCTTTAGCGGTTTAACAACCCCTATATTTAATATTAAATCAGGATTTTATTTCAAAAACACCGTAGAAAATGGACTTAAACTCGGCATGCATCCGTTCCATCATGGCGGAGCTGTTTATTCACAGGATCCTTCTGCTATGCTGCCTGTCAGCGGGATCAACATCTCTCCCAACTGGCGCGTCCTTGACCTTTGCGCCGCCCCGGGCGGAAAAAGTTCACAGATCGCATCCCAACTATCCCCTCAAGGAGTCCTGCTTGCCAACGAACCTAACCCCTCCAGAAATAAGGTATTGATCAGCAACATTGAACGGATGGGATATTCCAATGTAGTTGTTACCAAATTAACTCCCAAAGAGATTTCCTCGTATTATCCGGGATATTTTCATATGGTTTTAGTGGATGCTCCCTGCTCCGGTGAAGGGATGTTCCGTAAATATCCGGAAAGCGTCCATGAATGGTCCCCTGAGAATGTACTTCTTTGCCAACAGCGGCAAAAGGATATTCTTAGCTATGCGGTTGATACACTGCTTCCCGGTGGTATCCTGGTCTATTCCACCTGCACATATTCTGTCGAAGAAAATGAAGACATTGTCCGCTGGCTGCTCCAGGAATATCCCCTGGAACCCTATACCATACCGGAACATATACGGGCAGTCACCGCTCCAGCCTTTGGGGAAGAGATTTCCTGCTGCAGAAGATCTTATCCCCATCTATTCAAAGGGGAAGGACAATTTATGGCTTATTTTCGAAAACCTGGAACGCTGCCTGACGTAGCAGATAGTCAGCCAGCCGAATCGTCTTTGGCACTACGAAAAATATCCTCTAAAAATATGTCCCTTATTCAGGAAGCTTTTGCAGATCATTTTGACCTGTCCGAGATTTCCTTTTATGAGCATCAGGATAAAATCATTGCACTGCCAAAGTATCATTATCTTCTTCCGCCCCACGGCATCACTTTATGCGGTGTCAC
Organism: uncultured Lachnospiraceae bacterium; assembly: GCA_947174185.1. Taxonomy (GTDB): domain Bacteria; phylum Bacillota; class Clostridia; order Lachnospirales; family Lachnospiraceae; genus NK4A136. Next base: position 8,854 of record CAMWHY010000049.1, read on the forward strand.
AGCAGGCATGATGGAGAAAAACCGTTTTATACCGCACCATCATTTTTTCCATGCATACGGACATCTGTGCCACAACACGCTATCCCTTCCGCCAGAAGACTCCCGTATCCTGCAATATCTTTCTGGTCAGGAACTGGCGGATGACAACATATCAAAGGGTTACGGCGTTATCTGCTGTGAGGGATGTCCCCTCGGCGGCTTTAAGGCATCTAACGGCAGACTGAAAAACCATTATCCCAAAGTCCTGCGCAACCTATAATTATTCCTCTACAAAAACTTCACTTATGATATGGCTCATTACTTTTAATCTTATAGGCCCGGTAGATCTGCTCTAACAGTACTACCCGCATCAGCTGATGCGGAAATGTCATTTGAGAAAAGCTGAGCGCAAGATCCGCCTTTTTCTTTAGATCTTCATCTATTCCCAAAGAACCGCCTATCATGAATTGGAGATGACTTTTTCCGCCCATTTCCAGATCACATAGTTTTTTGGAAAAAGATTCTGAGGTGAATGTCGTTCCCTCAATCGCAAGGGTAATCAAATATGCACTCGGGACAAGATATTTTTCCAGACGTGCTGCTTCGGCTTTCAAAACCATCTGGATCTCCTTTTCGGAAGCATGCTCGGTCGTCTTCTCATCCTTCACCTCATAGATACCTAACTTGACATATCGCGAGAGCCTTTTGCTGTATTCTCCCACTGCCTGTCGGTAAAATTCTTCCTTGATAGAGCCAACGCATAAAATATCAATCCTCATGTTCAAACAGTTCCTGATAGATCTTTTCTGTCATATTATCAGCATACGCCGGTCCCAAATTCATGAATTTTTCGGTCAGGACGTGCCTGATCTGCTCAATTCTGTAAAAATATTTTTCCTCCTCCGGAAGATCTCTTTCCATCCTTCCCTCCAGCATGGCGTCTATCTGTTCGGATGTCAATTCTTTTTGATACCACTTTTCAATCTCTCCGGTCATCTTATCTTCTTCCTTGGCAAAAGATAACAGACTTTTGAAAGATTTGACTGATAAAAATCCCATAATAATCAATGTAAGAAATAAAACACCCATCACGGAACAGGTCACTGTCTTCGTAAAGGTATTCCATCTAATAGGTATCACATTTAGGATGTATAAAATATCGAATATTAATCCTACGGTGCCTACGATCATTAGCGCAAATGCGGAAGATTTGACCTCTTGCGCCTGTTCCATTTTATTTTGATATATTTCATTGCTTCCGTCACTCCTGCCGCCTCCTGCATTACGCATCTTCTGATAACGCATTTGGTTTTCCATACGCATAATCTCACTTACGACCTTGGCTGCCGCCTCCCGTTCCTCCGGATCTACTAAAACGTAATGGATTTCCTCTCCTTCATCGTATTGCACACGCGCTGAGGAAATATTATTCTGATGCAACAGATCGGCAATATTTTGAAGCTGTGCAGGATCTCCTTTGGCAATGGTATCTTCCTGCCGGATCAGCTGTTCTACCAGATTGCAATTACATTTTTTACATTTCTCAATTCCTTCTACGTATTCGCTTTTACATTTTGGACACCACGGCATACACTCTCACTCCTTTGCATTCTATCATATCTTCCGTTTTTTGCACTTATTGTATCATGTTTTCGGAAACATCTACGACGACCGGCGGAGCATATGCTTCGGGTGGGATCAAATCTCCGCACGAATACACCCCTTCTTCAGACCGGACTCCCTTATACAAACTTCCATCGTTGATATCCGCCAGATAAAACGTACCGGTCCGCATGCTCTGTTCCGCTGCTCCCTGCTCCATATTCGGACTGCTGGAAACCATATTTTCCACAAAAATATAATAAATCTTATCCTCCAGACAAATTGCCGAAGATACGACATAACTGTATCTCATCATATTACCCGCAACATATCCGGTCAGATCACTTGCTTTTCCAAGATTGACATTATACTGCATCAGATGTGCAGTAATATCCTGTACCTGCGCTGATCCCTGCAGGGAAAGATTATAATCCACTTCCGTAACTTCTCCCGGAATTCCCTCCTGACTATAAGAAATAAAGGTAAAATGGCTCGTACCAAGAGGCATCGGAATCGGTCCTGTATATTCCGTACTTTCATTAGTAGGCATTGTTCCATCAGTCGTATAATAAACAGTGCAATACGTCTGCACATCTACCTTAATCAATTCAGGGATCGCGTAATTGCCGCCTTCCAGAAGTACATTCGGCGGATTCGGCACACGAATATCAATCGTATAAGTCATGGATACTACATCACTCTCAATCCCATAGGAATTCACAAAAATCGCATTGATTTTATAAATGCCAAGATCCAAAATAAGCGGTTCCTTATAGACCGGACTCTCATAAGTCGGCATAGTGCCATCCATGGTATAATAGATCGTTCCCTCGGAATTGGACGAAAGCTTCAGATATACAATCTCGTCATAGGTACCTCCCTGTGAACTGAATTGCGGTTCATTGGCCAGATAATTCTGAAACTGGTTGACAATGATCATATCATCACAATTCGACAGGATTTCCTCAATCATGGCATAATCCTGCTTTGACGCATAATAATCAATGATCCTCCGATAGGCGGCCTGATAATTAACATCTTTTACATAGATGATCTCCCAAAGCATCAGAACGCCTTTCTCGTCCTCACCATTTTGAAAATAATATTCAGCCAGCTGATATTTTAAAGAAGTATCCTCAGAGGAAAGCATCACAGAACGCTCCATATGCGTGATCGCATCTGCATAATTACCTTCTGCCGCAAAAGAAGCCGCCAGTTCCGCCTGATATGACGAACTATTATTCTGATACATATATTGCGAAACCTTGACGATTCCCACCACAACCGATACGATAACTACCAGAAATAGCGAAATTACAACCCATCTCAGCCTGCTTTCTTTCATAAATTTCAAGAAATGATACATGATATGCGGATCTTCTTCATCAAAGTCATCAAGATAATCCAATTCATATTCTTCATCAAATTCCGCTTCCGCATCATACTCTACTGCGTCATACTCTTCATCATATTCTCCGTCATATTCTTCCGCTTCGTCATATGCAGCCGTCTGATACTCTTCCGCTTCAGTATCATATTCAGCCAAATCCTGGTCATAATATTCGGGATTCTCCCCATAATCTGTCTGTAATTCATTTTCTGCGGACACATCCAGATCAACATATTCCAACCCTTCCGCATCCGAAACTCTGTATTCCTCATAGGAAGCCTCCGCATCCAATTGGATATCAGACAAGGTATCGCTGATACTTTGCTCGATCTCCGGCTCATAATAAGGGACATACTGAACTTCCTCCCCGCATTTCGGACAGTATAGAAGATCATCCGCTATTTCTGCATTACAATTGGGACAAATCATAATATAACCTTGTTCCTTTCCTGACCAGCGCAACATTTTCATTTAGGAGCATGGGATGTATCTTTCGCGCCACAAAACATTCAACCCATCAATGCATCGCACCCGACACACAGTTATTCATCAACATTGCAATCGTCATGGGACCCACTCCACCCGGAACAGGCGTGATCGCTCCTGCAACCGGAAATACATCCTCATAATCTACATCACCGCATAGCTTGTTCTCTGCATTTCTGTGAATGCCCACGTCAATTACCGTCGCACCCTCTTTCACATATTCTCTGTTGATCATTTTAGGTTTTCCGACGGCAACCACTAAAATATCCGCACGCTTACATACTTCTTTCAGGTTCCTTGTTCTGGAATGCGTAATGGTTACGGTTCCATTTTCCCGAAGCAAAAGTACCGCCATAGGTTTTCCAACAATATTGCTCCGTCCGATCACAACACATTCCTTTCCTGTAATCTCAATATTGCTCCGTTTTAAAAGCTGGATGATTCCTGCGGGAGTACAAGGCAAAAAACCTGCCTGACCAATCAGCAGCGCACCCACACTTTCCGGATGAAAACCATCCACATCTTTAGAGGGTGCGATCGATTTGATGACAGCATCCTCATCAATATGATCCGGCAGCGGCAGCTGCACAAGGATACCGTTGATTTTGTCATCCCGGTTCAATCGCTCTATCAAGGCAATCAATTCTTCCTGGGTGACAGTCTCAGGAAGTTCATAACTTTCTGAACGGATGCCTATGTAAGCACAGGCCTTTTTCTTGTTGCCAACATACACACTGGAAGCCGGATCCTCTCCCACCTGTATGACAGCGAGAGCAATCTCCTTTCCTTCTTCCCTCAGCGCCGTGACCTGTTCCTTAAGTTCCTCCTTGATCTCCTGGCTGATCTTCTTTCCATCAATTACAAACGCCATTATTTATTCTCCTTTTCATTTTCCGGGTTCTATCTGTTAAAATAATCCCACAATCTTATCATCTATCACATCGATCCCCTCCGCTGCAGGTATCTTCGGCAATCCCGGCATGGTCATGATCGATCCTGTAATAACAACAATAAATCCTGCTCCGGCATTCAGATACACTTCACGGACATTGATCGTAAATCCTTCCGGCCTTCCCAGCTTTGTCTGATCATCTGACAGGGAATATTGCGTCTTTGCCATACAGACAGGCAGACTGCCATAACCCATTTCTACAATCTTCTTTAATTGTTTTCTGGCGGATGCCGTATATGATACACCGGCAGCACCATAAATTTTTTGCGCGATACATTCAATTTTCTGTTCCGGCGAAAGATCATCTTCATAAAGAAAGTGAAAATCAGATTTCTCACGATCCAGTATTCCGATTACCTTTTCTGCCAGTTCTGAACCGCCTTCCCCGCCTTTTTCCCATACGCGGGCAAGCGCAAATACACATCCTCTTTCTTCCACAAAAGAACGTACATAAGAAAGTTCTGCTTCAGTATCGCTCACAAACTGGTTGAGTGTCACCACGATCGGCACGCCATAATTCTGCAGATTTTCAATATGCTTTTCCAGATTGACAATACCGTCCTGCAGCCCCTGCAGATTTTCTTCTCCTAATCCGTTCTTATCTACACCACCATTATATTTCAAAGCCCGTATTGTTGCAACCAAAACGATAACATCCGGTTTCAGACCAGCCTTACGGCACTTGATATCCAGAAACTTCTCCGCGCCAAGATCTGCACCAAATCCAGCCTCTGTCACTGCAATATCGGATAATTTCAAAGCGAGCTTTGTCGCACGAATGGAATTACATCCATGGGCAATATTGGCAAATGGACCGCCATGTACAAAAGCAGGCGTATGTTCCAAAGTCTGGATCAGATTCGGCTTCATGGCGTCTTTTAAAAGCGCAGCCATGGCACCCACCGCACCAAGCTGTTTCGCCGTGACCGCTTCTCCATCCATATTGTAAGCTACGATAATTTGAGAAAGCCTTTCCTTTAAATCCTCCATATCGTCTGCCAGACAAAGAACCGCCATGATCTCGGACGCCACGGAGATCACAAAATGATCTTCCCTGACCACGCCGTCCGTTTTTCCGCCCATTCCGATCACAATATTACGAAGCGCTCTGTCGTTCATATCCAGACAGCGCTTCCAGACCACCTGTCTGGTATCGATCCGCAGTTCATTTCCCTGTTGGATATGATTATCCAACATCGCTGCCAGAAGATTGTTTGCTGAAGTGATCGCATGAAAGTCGCCGGTAAAATGAAGATTCAGATCCTCCATGGGCACGACCTGTGCATATCCTCCGCCTGCTGCGCCTCCCTTAATACCAAAGCATGGTCCCAGAGAGGGTTCCCGAAGAACTACGGATGCTTTCTTTCCCATGCGGCACAATGCCTGCCCAAGACCAATGGTAACTGTTGTTTTCCCCTCGCCTGCAGGCGTAGGATTGATCGCTGTCACAAGCACCAGTCTGCCGTCACGATTCTGAAGCGTTCTCTGGATGCATTCATTGCTGATCTTAGCCTTATACTTTCCATAACATTCCAAATCATCCTCTGTAAGGCCGAGCTGCTTCGCAATCTCACCAATCGGCTGCAGTTTTGCTTCCTGCGCAATCTGAATGTCTGATTTCATTACTTTTCCCCTTGCTATTACATTTATTTTTTATCCATGCGTTTCAGCATTTTTATTTTGTAAAAATTCTTCCAACTGCACCGAATTCATCAAAACTTTCCTTGGTTTCGTACCTTCCTCTGGACCTACGACACCTGCCGCCTCCATTTGATCCACAATTCTCGCTGCTCTGTTATATCCTACTTTAAAAACACGCTGTAACATACCGCTGGAAGCCTTCTCTTTTTCCACCACAAAACGACATGCCTCATCAAAATATGCATCCAGAGAATCGTCCGCTCCTGAACTGCCCTTCTGCGACGTTCCATCTTGCGGTGCATCGTCCTCAGACATGCCGGAGATCTGCTGTTCCACAGCAGCGTCATAAGCCTGATCTCCGGCATTTTTCTTCAAGAAATCAACGACTTCCGACACTTCCTGATCCGATACAAAAGCTCCCTGAACACGCAGCGGTTTTGAATATCCCTGCGGATAAAATAGCATGTCTCCTTTTCCCAGAAGTTTCTCCGCACCAATCATATCCAGTATTGTACGTGAATCCACACCGCTTGTCACCTTAAATGCAACACGGCTCGGCATATTGGCCTTGATCAGTCCTGTAATGACATCTACGGAAGGTCTCTGTGTCGCAATGATCAGATGGATGCCGGCGGCACGGGCGAGCTGTGCCAGTCGGCAGATGGACTCTTCCACTTCCTTGGAAGCAACCATCATAAGGTCCGCAAGCTCATCTACGATAACGATGATCTGAGGCATCTTCTGAAGCGTATCGCCTTCCCCTTTCGCCTGCAGATCTTCCACTCTTTTATTGTAGCCTTTTAAATCACGCAAACCGAAATCCGCAAATGCCTTATATCGCTTAGTCATCTCTGCCACCGCCCACTGCAGCGCTGCATTAGCTTTACGCGGGTCCGTTACGACAGGAATCAATAGATGCGGGATTCCATTATATACACTAAGTTCCACTACCTTAGGGTCGATCATGATCAGCTTGACATCGTCCGGATGCGCTTTATATAAGATACTCATAATCAACGTATTGATGCAGACCGATTTGCCGGAACCGGTTGCCCCGGCCACCAGCATATGCGGCATCTTGGCAATATCCGCAACGATCGTCTTTCCAGTGATATCCTTTCCAACTGCAAAGGTCAGATTGGAGGAGGCATTCTTGTATTCAGAGGATTCGATCAAATCACGGATCAACACATCGCTTGTCTTCTTATTCGGAAGTTCGATCCCCACGGCAGCCTTGCCTGGAATTGGCGCTTCAATACGGATATCCTGCGCTGCAAGATTTAATTTAATATCATCCGTCAGGCTGACAATCTTATTGACCTTGACTCCTTCCCCAAGCTGTAGTTCATATCTTGTCACCGATGGACCCTGACTGATATTCATTACGGTAACTGCTACGCCAAAGGTCTTTAACGTTTGTTGTAATAACAGGGCGGTCTCTTTCAGTTCCTGATCGCTGTCGCCATTTTTCTTATTCTCGTTTTTCTTCAAAAAAGATATTTTAGGTTTTTCATATTTTTTTGGTCTTGTTACTACTTTCGTGTTCTGGGACGTACTGTGGTTTTCAGCCTCTTTCGCTACGTTCTGATGGCTGCGTTCGGTCACCGGCTGCGGCATCTGGCTAAGATCCGGCAGCGTCACAACTGTTTCCTCTGTCGTATGCCTCACAGATTCCATGGGCTTTTCTATGACAGCATTGTCTGTTGGTATCTGTACTCCATATGAAGTATCATTTTCCGATGCCGTACTATCCATATAGAGATCATCCACAGCAGAAACATCAATCTCCGGAAGATCCACCTCTAGAGACTTCTCCCCCGGTTCCTCTCCCCGGTCAATCGTAATCTCTCTCATATCCATAGAGGGAATATCCGGCTGCGTCAGTTCCTTATCGGAAGGTTCTTTCAGCAAGGTGATCTCATGGATATCATCGCGATTGACCTTTTTTTTCTGATCTTCTATCAGAACCTGATCAATATCGATCTTATTTTTCTTTGTATTATGTACGGAATGTGCGGTTGCGATCCGTTCATCTTCCCTTTGTTCTTCCAACTCCCGACGTCTCTGTTTCGCATCTTCCCGTCTTCGCTGCTGTTCCTTTGCTTTTTCCAAAGCAGTATTTCTGGCGCGCTCTTTGATGCTTTTTCTGTTGTCATGAACAACAGGCAGGGCAAGACCCTCTTCTGGTATTTCTTCATCCTCTGGAATCAGTCCGTACTGCCCCTCCTCATCTTCCATATAACGGTCACGAAATGAAGCGCTTCTGAATTTTAATTTTCCTAAAAAGGAACGTTCCGTAATGATCATGATACAGATCAGCGCAAGCACAACCGCTAAAAAGATGGAACCCGCCTGTCCAAATACATGATACAGCCAGCAGGCTACCAATCCGAATATAACGCCTCCGCCCCCTTGCAGATCGTAAAGCTGCCGGACCTGATTCTCCGCACCTGCAAGATATGAAATATCCATTCCGGTAATATAACACAGCAGTATTCCAATCATAAAGATCAGCACCAATGCGGAGATCAGTTTCAAGGTCGCCACCTGATTGGCAGCGTTGGAAATCTTAAAACAGATCCCCACAAATACAGCAACCGGAATCAGATATCCCAGAATACCAAAAGCGCCCAGCATAAAATACTTTACTGCCGGTCCAAACGATCCCTTTATGACATTGATCATACATAAAAATATCATCAGGACAATGCCAAAAACAATTAATGCAACTGCCTCCTGCTGGATCTTTGCGTCAACTTCTTTTCTTTGAGGATAACTGTCATTATGGCTGTTTCTCTCTGATGAACTGTTTCTATTTCTATTGGTTGTACCGGTACTTCGATGATTATATTTTCTACCGCTGCTTCTCTGACTTCCTGATGCTGCCACAACGATCTGCCTCCATTACAAACTTCAGATTATCTACCGGATATTGTATCACAAATACTATATTTTGTCACTAAGAAACAGCAGGTACACTATATCATGCTCTGTAATCTGTTGATTGCGGATGATAATCCGCCGGTCTCATTGATGATTCCATGTTCAACGGCTTCTTTTCCTACTAAAATCGTCCCAATATCCTTAGTCAGCATACCGGTCTCCATCATCAGCTTTTCAAAACATTCTTTTGTAACCTGACAATGGCCACAGACAAACTGTGTGATCCGTTCCTGGATCTTTTTAAAATAATCATAGGTCGGTCTTGCGCCGATCACCATACCGCTTAACCTGACGGGATGAATAACCATCGTCCCTGTCGGCACGATCATGGAATAATCGGTACTGACCGCAATCGGCACGCCGATGGAATGGCTGCCCCCGAGTACCAGAGATACGGTCGGCTTTGACATACTGGAAATCATTTCGGCAATCGCCAGACCGGCCTCCACATCTCCGCCCATGGTATTTAGCAAAAAAAGTACGCCCTTTACCTGTTCATCCATCTCATATTCCGCCAGCCTCGGCAGGATATGCTCATACTTTGTGGTCTTGGAGGAACTGGCAAGATTCTCATGTCCTTCGATCTCTCCAATAATCGTCATAATTTCTATCTTTTTTCCTCCGGATACGGCAGAAACACTGCCTTCTTCACGGATTTGATCCCGATCATCTTTGTTCTTGTCATCCTTTACCTTATTATTTGAAGTCATCTGTTCCTGTTCCATCATAATTCCTCTCTTATCCTTTCGATGCAATATAAAAAGAAGGATATCCATTGATATCCCATATCAATTAATATCCTTCTCATATCATATCCATTTTTTTAATTTATATCAAAATAATCTTTCCCGTTCAAATCTACCAGATCAAAATGCATCGCATACTCCGGCGGTTCAATATCAAACTCCATCTCCTTAGGTACGCGCTTTTTAGGAGTCGGCAGGGGATTTGGGATCATCGACGATGTTGAAGCCGCCTTAGCCTCCAGTGCCTCCAATTCTAATTCCAACGCTGATTTTGGCTCATCTTGATGATTGCTTGATGACGGCAGTGATGACAATGACAGATTCAGATCCTTTGTCTGTTTATCATTTACTTTTGCTGTCTTATAATCCATCCGTCGTCCATATTTCAAAGCAGGATTTATCTGCGGAACAGGTGAATCCTGCTTTGCCTCGGGCTCCTGATCAGCAACAGGTGAATCCTGCTTTGCCTCGGGCTCCTGATCAGCAACAGGTGCTTTTAAACCCGGACCTCTTTTTACAGCAGCTTCCGTCGGTTTTTGCTCTGCATACAACTCAGAAATCTGCTGTTCTAACGCTTTCTGTTGAAGTTCTTCCTGCACTGTCATTGTCCTCTGACCTCCCTTTACATCATTATAGAGTCGCGAATATCGACTCATAGAGTCGTTATGATCGTTTTCCGGGATCCAGCCGCGTCTCTATATTGTATTTCGGACGACGTTTGACTTCTTTATAGATCTTGCCGATATACTCTCCCACAATACCGATAGACAACAGCTGCACGCCGCCTAAAAACCAGATCGATAAGATCAGGGAAGTCCATCCCCTCTCAACCGAACCTGAAAAATAAGAAACAAACGCATATACTGCCGCTGCAAAACAGCAGCCCAATATAATAATCCCCAGTGAAATGATCATAGAGATCGGCTTTACGCTAAAAGAAGTTATGCCGTCTATGGCAAGTCCCAGCATCTTTTTGAACGGATATTTAGAAGCGCCTGCCGCCCGCTCCTGCCGTTCATAATATACCTCCCCGGTCTCATAGCCAAGCAGCGGCACCATCCCGCGAAGATAGATATTGCTTTCTTCATAGCGAAAAAGTTCTTCCACCGCCCGCTTCGACATCAGGCGGTAATCTGCGTGATTATAAACTGTTTCCACGCCCATAATATCCAGAAGTTTATAAAATATCTGTGCTGTGTTACGTTTCATAAAGGAATCGGTCTTACGGGCGCTCCTGACGCCATAGACAATATCCTTCCCCTGATGATAGGCGTCCACCATATCTTCGATGACATTGACATCATCCTGAAGATCCGCATCAATGGAAACGATCATATCCGCCATTTCCTTAGCGCAGGACAATCCCGCAAGCAGAGCATTCTGATGTCCCACATTTCTGGCCAGCCTGACTGCACATACGTCCTTTGACGTCGATTGTTCCTTCGCCAGAATTTCCCACGTCCGATCCTTGCTGCCGTCATTGACAAACAGCATAAAACTATCCTGGCTAATCTTCTTTTTCTCAATTAATCTTTTTAATATTTGACGCAGTCCAGCCAGACAGAGCGGAAGCACTTCCTCCTCATTCTAGCACGGAACTACGCCAGCTAATCCATCCATCGGATTCTCCTAATCATTCATCCCAATTCGTGTAGACGGACTGTACGT
>CAMWHY010000050.1 GCA_947174185.1 uncultured Lachnospiraceae bacterium
TTGAACATAAATCCGCTTACGCTTATATGCCGGTAATGCCGCGTCTGTCCACCCCGAATTTTTGATAGTATGCGGCTTTATCTTTATACATTCGCTTTTCGGCTTCCGTAATCAGTTTTTCCACGCTATTGGAGGTTTCTTTTTCCCAGATACATCCGATAGCCAAATAAATGGATTTGTCCTGCAATTCTTTCTTTAGCTGCTCGATTCCCTGCCGCAATGTTACCTCGCCGATTCCTGCACAGATTGCCAATAGTTCATCGCCGCCGATACGGAACAAACCGTATTCCCCAAAACTCTTTTTCAGGCATTCACAGGAGTCGACCAGCAGCTTGTCGCCTGCGCTATGACCTTTCTGGTCGTTGGTCTGCTTAAGTCCTGTTACATCACAATAAACGATTCCCAGGCTCTGCTCTTTTTGCAGATTGTTAATGTATTCGTTCATGGCGTAACGATTTCCGATCTGCGTAAGCTGGTCGCGATAACTCATTTCTCTAAATTTGCGTATGAGATTTCGCCGTTTTAGGGAGGAAATAATAAAATGAGCCATGATCTGGAGCATGTCGGAAGCATAGTCCAGCGATTTCTCCGGTGGATTATCTATTCCATAAAAACCGATTACCTCCCCCTCATTATATAGGGGTACGACTACCAACGAGCGGATATTCTGACGTTTCAGATTTTCATATTGTAAGGGGTCGCTTTCCCGGATATCCTCTAAATTTTTGATCACGATATGTCCGCCGGTTTGAAAATTTTGATACCAGTTGGCACATACTTCTGCCGGAAGGTTCTGTAAGGCGTCTTTTTCCGGTGTGACGCCGCTGGCTACCCACTCATAGGTATTGTCATCGCAGCCATTCTCATTCCGCTCAAAGATATAGGTCCTCTCACCGCGTAGTGCTATTCCCATATATTCCAACAGAACTTCCAGCGTCTGGGAGGGAGTTTCCTGCTGCAAGGCAACGCGAAGTCCTTCATTGATTTTTGCTTCTAAGTTCACCATACTGTCCCGCTGTTCCTGCCTGCCGAGATCAATGGCAATTTCCATGCGATAGTTCTTTCCATCCTCCTGGATCATGGTATCTTTGAACATTACCTGCTGGTCAAGAAGGGGATTGTCATGCCGCCATTCCTTAAAATATCCCGGTTTTAGTTCGTGATTGTTGCACAATGAACAGGGGGTAGAACAGTGCCGGATCACCTCGTGGCATTTTTTTCCAACGATTTCTTCAAGGGAATGGAAACCATAGGTACGAAGCGCTTTTTGATTCATATAGATTAAGTCATGGTTATCCATGTCTGAAACATAGACGAGTTCATCCATCGTATCAAAGAACTCCCATATTTTGCCCATGCTCACAATCCTCCTATTCTAAACTATGGAACAATATATTATTTATATCACACTTCTTCGAGTCGTTTTTACATTTTGCGCGAATGGTAAATATATGGTGTGAATTGCAAATGATCCTACATTTACATTTGATGGTTAAAATGATAGAATAGCAACCGGAAGTTATAAGAAGCAGGAAGGGGAGAACATTGCTGGTACAGATTCTGACATTCATACATAATTTAACCACGATGCTGTTCGGGATCTATATCTCCGCTTTCTTTTTAGGAGTAAAGCAGGAACGGAAAAATATCTTTACACTGTTTCTGCTGTTTGCGTTTGAAGGAATCGTATATATTATCAATTTTCTTTTGTGGGGTACGGAAATTACCGACCGGCTCTATGCAATTATCATACACTTGCCGTTGATCTTATTTTTAACCCTGTACTATAAATATCCCTTTATTTCATCCTGTATCTCCGTGTTTTCCGCCTACTTATGCTGTCAGCTAAGCAACTGGCTCGGATTATTAGCATTGACGCTTACAGGCAGAGAGTGGTGTTATTATACTTCGCGTATACTGACCACAGTTATTTTCTTTTTCCTGCTATGTAAATTTGTATGCCGCACGACGGAAGCCATTTTTGCAAGAGATACGCGGGAATTTTATATCATAGGTTTTCTGCCCACAATATACTACTTTTTTGACTATTCTTTCACCAAGATTACCAACCTGCTGTATTCTAACAACAAAATAGTAATTGAATTTATGGGGTTCGTTTTTTGTATTTCCTACTTTGGCTTTCTCTTCGTTTATTTCCGGGAATATGAGAAAAAGCAGGAACTCAAACAGTATAGCGACCTGATGAAAATGCAGCTGCTTTCCATCGAAAAGGAGATAGAACAGGTAAAACGCAGCAAAGAAAAGCTCTCCATATTAAGGCATGACATGCGCCATCATTTAAATATTATCCTGAGTCAGCTTCAAAATAACAATACGAAGAAGGCAGCCGAGTATATTGAAGAAATCGGTAATCTATATGATGATACCATCATTGCAGCTTACTGCCATAATGAAATGATCAATGCCGTCATTTCAATTTATCATGCACGTTTTACTGACATGAAAATTACGTTCCATTGTGATATTTCCATAGGGGAAACACTCCCTTGTCCGGATACGGCGATTTGCACTATTTTATCCAATGCTTTGGAAAATTCCATGCATGCATTAGAAGAAATGACCACGGAAAAGAAGTGGGCAAATCTTACGATTTCCGAAAAGAAAAACCACCTTCTGATCCAAATGGAAAATCCAATTGTACGGATTCCCAAATTTGTCAATGGTATTCCAACTTCCGGCAAAAAAGGACATGGCATTGGCGTGAAAAGTATTATATACTATGTAGAGCAATTAAATGGGCAGTGCCATTTTTCACTTACTGACAACACGTTCATTTTAAGAATCATTATTTAGAGGAGACCTGATGAAAATAGCGATTTGCGATGATGAAAAGCAATTTATAGATGCCTTATGCCCTTTATTAGAGCAATGGGCAAAGGAACATGAAATGAAACTTAATCTTTATCGGTTTACCAATGGAGACGACCTGATTGCCGCCCATCAGAGCGAATGCATGGATTTGATCTTCTTGGATGTCATTATGCCGTTATTAAGCGGTATCGACGTTGCCAGAGAGTTTCGGAATATGGATCAGAATGTCCCGATTGTTTTTTTGACTTCCTCCAAGGAATTTGCAGTGGATTCCTATGAGGTAAAAGCCCTTAATTATCTCATAAAACCTGTTGATCAGGAAAAATTATTTCTTACGCTGGATGATTTTCTGAAGACCTATAATCTGCCGAAAACCTTCTTTACTGCTAAAACGGCAGATGGTTTTTGCAGGATCGTGATTGCTGATGTTGATTATCTGGAGGCGCAGAATAAGCAGGTTCTTGTCCATTTGACAAACGATAGGACCATTGTAATCCGTGAACTGTTTTCCAAATGTGCGGAAGTGTTTTCGCCGGAAAACGGCTTCTGCTGCTGTCACCGCAGCTATATTGTAAATCTTAGCAATGTAGAGCAGTTCTCAAAGACAGAGGTGGTCACGAACCATAATGCGGTCATACCGATTTCCCGAAATAACTATGCGGCATTTAAGGAAATCTATTTTAACCATATGTTTGCGTAATAAAAGCGGTGCTATTTTTGCACCACCATAAGATAGGAAAAAGCGGATGGAACAAAGCCAAACGAGGAAACATTATATCGATAATCTACGGAATATAACCATTTTGTTATTATTTCCTGTACATACGTTTATGGTCTGGAACGATTTTGGTTCCCGTTTTTATATATGGATGGGGGAGAACAGACTGCTCAGTACCCTGATCGTACTGGTGAATCCATGGTTTATGCCGATTCTTTTTGTACTGGCGGGAATCAGCGCTCGTTTTGCGCTGAAAAAAAGAACAGTATCAGAATTTATCTGGCAGAGAGTCCGCAAATTGATGATCCCGTTTGTCTGTGGTCTGCTGTTCCTTGTGCCGTTTCAGGCATTATATGCCAAAAAATACTTCGATGGGTATTCAGGAGGGCTCTTAGATCATTGGAAATATTTCTTTACGCATCTGACGGATTTTACCGGCTATGATGGGGCGTTTACTCCGGGACATTTATGGTTTATCCTTTTTCTGTTTGTGATCTCTATGATTTCATTGATATTCTTTCGTTTGATGCCCTATGAAAGACTTGCCGTAAAAGTAGAGAGGATTCCAGCCATTGGAATTTTCGTTTTATTTCTTCCTGTGTGGTTAATGTATTATCTGGGAAATTTTGGGGGCTTTAGTATTGGGAAAAATCTGATGTTGTATCTCATTGGGTATTATGTGCTGAGCAATGATCTGGTGATGGAAAGGCTGGAAAAAAACATACG
Organism: uncultured Lachnospiraceae bacterium; assembly: GCA_947174185.1. Classification (GTDB taxonomy): domain Bacteria; phylum Bacillota; class Clostridia; order Lachnospirales; family Lachnospiraceae; genus NK4A136. The sequence continues at coordinate 4,277 of CAMWHY010000050.1, forward strand.
ATGGCTTCTGGGTCTTTGCCTGATCGGCACCATTGCATTGATTGTTTTGTATTATCAGTTTACCTATTACGGTGATTTATGGATCAACTATATCGGCTGGAATTCCATTTTATGCCTGCTGGTTCTGGGGAAGAAGTTCTTAAATCGGCGTACGAAATTTACAGAATACTTTAATCAGGCATCCTACCCCGTCTATATATTACATCAGTCCATCCTTGTGGCGGTGGCATATTATATGGTACGGATGTGCAAAAATACAATGGTGCAGGTGTTAGGGATTGCCATTGGAAGCTTTCTTCTGACGATGTTGGCATATCATCTGATTAAATTGATTCCTGGCGTAAGGAATATGATAGGATGTCGGGGCAGAAATTAAAATCGTTAAGATTCTATGAAAAATATGACAAAAGTCATACTTTAAACAGTTCTTTTTTCACTACCGCAAGCTGCTCAGGCTTGGTAAGATATCATTGTAATAAGAAATGTACAATGAAGGAGAGCACACACAATGGGCGGTATCGTTTTAAAAACCACAGATTTAACAAAAAAATACAACAATAAGGCTGTTGTAGACAATTTGAACATTGAAATTAAACAGGGAGAAATTTTCGGTTTATTGGGACCGAATGGAGCGGGAAAAAGCACGACCATGAACATGATCTGTTCGATTGTACGGCCCACAGCGGGGGAGATTGAACTGCTGGGAAAGAATCCATGGAAACAGAAAAAAGAGGTTATCCATAAGGTAGGCTATATCCCGCAGGAACTTGCTGTTCATGGCAATCTGAAAGCATGGGAGAATGTAGAACTGTTCACTTCTCTTTATGGAATCAAGGGAGAACAGTTAAAAAAGGCAGTGAATGAGTCGCTGGAGTATGTGGGTCTGTTAGAGAGGAAACAGGAATTTGCCAAAAACTTTTCCGGCGGTATGAAACGAAGGCTGAACATTGCCTGCGCCATTGGGCATCACCCGGAACTGTTGATCTTTGACGAACCTACCGTGGGGATCGATCCGCAGTCCAGAAATTTTATTCTGGATAAGATCAAAGAGTCAAACAAAAGGGGAGCAACGGTCATTTATACGAGTCATTACATGGAGGAAGTGGAAGCGATCTGCACCCGGATTGCCATTATGGATAACGGAAAAGTAATTGCCTGCGGAACCAGTGAAGAACTAAAAAGGCTGGTGAATGGCGATGATGAACACATCACCTTAGAGGAAGTTTTCCTGACACTGACAGGGAAGAAACTTAGAGATTATACAGAATAGTGAGGGAGCAGATATGATTCGTTATTTGATAAAGAACAATTTTAAGCTCATGTTCCGAAATACCTGGAGCATAGTAGTGATGCTTCTGGGACCGATTCTGGTGATTGCGGTATTATCCAGTGCATTTACGGAGCTAATGAAGTCTTATGAAGGGGTAGATGAATTTTCAGTGGGATACAGGCTGCAGGAGGCGGCAGATGGTCATATGATAGAATCCGCTAAAGCTGCGGGAGAAGAAGCGGGTATCCTTTTCTATGAATATCCGGAGGGCGATATCCAGGATGTGATGGAGAAAAATGAACTTGCAGGATTTGTTGAGTTCTCGGAGGATGGATATGTGGTATATAAGAGCGGGGATTATGAGGTGGAAGGCATAACTCTTGAATATTTCATGCACAGAGCGATGCAGGAGGGTGTGAATGCTGTTTTGCGCATGGAGGAGCAGGATGTGACACTGCCGGTCACAGAACTGGAGTTTATGCCTGCGGTGGATTCGGTGGATTACTACGGTATCATCTACATCGTGTATTTTTGCTGGTGCTGTTCGATCTGTGCCACAGGAGTTCTGGGAAATGAAAAGAAATATGGGATCGTGCGGAGATTTCAGGTGAGCAATATATCCGAGACGCAGAACTATCTTAGCAAGTTTATCCCGCTTACGCTGGTGGTGTCTGTGGCTATGGCGGTGACAACGGGGATTACCATATTGCTTTTTGATATCCATTGGGGAAATCCCATATTATCTGCCTTTCTTGTTTTTATGATGATCATGGCGGGAAACGCCTTAAGTCTGATGCTTTATAATATCTCAGACAATTTGGTCATTACCGTGATCATGCTGTTTATGGTTGTGTGGTTTATGGGATTTTTTGGAGGAAGTTTTGAAACCTATATGTTTTCCAGCTGGCCGGATCTTTTAAAGCAGTTGTCGCCGATTTATCACGGCAACCGGGCATTGGTGGAATTATCCTGCATGGGAAAAAGTGATTATGTGGCCGGTTCACTATTGTATTCTTTGGCAGTTACGGTGATCTGCTCCGTAATTGCAATTATGGCAGGCAGTATCAGAAAGAGGGGGAGAGCATGATTTCATTAATTAGGATGAATCTGAAATTATTATTGAGAAACAAAGGATTTTTATTTTTTCTTCTGGTAACTCCGGCAATATCCGCGCTGATCCTGGGTTTGAAAACGAACAATACGTTGTTTTCAGATGAGGCAGACAGTGTTGTTGTTCTGGAGTTAGGGGATCCTTCAGAAAAAGCAGTTTATCTGGGAAATACATCGGCTTGTATCATTAAGGTGTATGATGCATCCGAAAGCGATCTATCGGAATATGTATTAAATGAGATAGCGGAAAGCGGGATGTTTTCCATCTGCCGCTGCGATGTCAGCGGTCTGACCGAAGAGGAAGTAGAAGAGATTGCAAAAAGGGATGCGTATAATGACCGGGCTGGGATGCTGCTCTACTTAAAAGAGGAGTTTGACGAGGCAGTGTTGGATGGCGCATGGGAACAGGGGGTACAGCTCTATGTTGTATCGGAAGACGAACGTCAGGAACTTTTTGTATCAGAACTGACTGGTTTATTTGAGAGAATAAAGCAGGTGCAAAGCTTAGCAGGGAATGATATCTCTGTCATATTAGATACGCTGAACGGCATCCGGCAGAATATGCCGGAAAAAAGCGTGGTGAATCTGGCGGGCAGGGAAGAGCTTGAATTGACGCAGCAGCAGACCAACCAGCGGACAAGGATCGGGTATGCATTTGCGATTATTACTCTGGGCTTTTTATTCTGCGGAGTCTTTGTAGCACATTCGGTCATTGAAGAACAGAACAACAGGGTGTTTACCAGAATTATGTTAACCAAAATAAAGGGCAGGGATTATTTTATATCTAAGTTCATCGTGGCATTTGTGATCTGCGTACTGCAGACAATGGTGCTGGCAGTTTGTCTGTCTTTGATTCCGGGGTTAGATATGGGAATCAATATGGTAAGCTTTTGTCTGATCATCTTTCTTTTGGGACTGATCTTTAGTGCATTAAGCCTTTTGGTCGGGGTGCTGCTTGGAGATGCTATGAGTGCCAACTATGCGGCATTTTCCATCTGGTCCATTTCCGCATTGCTGGCAGGATTATATTTCCCATTGAAGGATACGACGGAATTTTTGAAAGCCCTTTCTTATCTTATGCCGCAGAAATGGTTTATGGATGCATCAGAATTATTATTAACAGGGGACAAAAGCGGCTATTCTGTGTTATTATGTGTTACAGCGGCTTACCTGATCATGATTATCAGCGTAGGCGGTGTGGGATTGAAAATAAAGAGGTACGAGTAGAGAGGTGCAGCGTATGGAAGAACGATTCCGGGACCATTATTTTGTCCTGCTTCGTATGGCGCTATTGCTGCTATTGGAAATCTATATTGTTTTATCACAGTCAGTATTGACAGGGGCATCGGTAGAGGTGCTCCTGTTTCTTGCGTTATTTATCGGCTTGGTTGCCGGCAAAGAATTGACAGAACCGAAGAAACGGATCTGGCTGTTAGGGGCGGCTGCAGCTTTGATGATCTATATCATAGCTGCCCTTGGAACGGCATACATTTTGCTTTTTATTTTCTTGTGTTATGAAGGGTTGACTTATTGGAAACCAAGGCTGCCATGGTATCTGGCGCCCCTGGGATTGGCCTTTTTGCCCGGAGAGATCGGATGGGAGGTACAGTTTGTCATTGCGCTTTTCTTGGGAATCATTTATTTCCAACATGATTTTATCGTGGAATCCTATCGTAAACAGACCAGGGAAGATACCCTTGCGGAACAACGATTAAAACACAGCATGAACCGCAGGGAGCATGAAATGCAGGAGGAGGTACGAAAGAGTCTTTTGCAGGCTGAAAATCAAATGTTAGAAGAAAGGGAAGAACTTTCCCAGACCCTGCACGATAAACTGGGACATAATATCAATGGTTCCGTATATCAGTTAGAAGCGGTGAAGGTGCTGATGGAAAAGGAGCCGGAAACGTCTAAGAAAATGATACAGGCAGTCATTGACCAGCTCCGTAGCGGAATGGATGAGATCCGGATGATTCTTAGAAAAGAGCGCCCGGAGAAGTACAAGCTTGCAATCCTGCAGCTGGAAAAACTGTGTGAAGACTGTAGATCGAAGGGAGTAGAGGCGGAACTGATCACAGAGGGAGAGCTGAAGGAGATTCCGGAGAAATATCTGGAAGTGATTTTGGACAATGCTTATGAAGCGGTTTCCAATTCTATGAAATATGCAAAGTGCAGCCGGATCAAGATCAGCGTGCATGTATGGAACCAGATGATCCGCTGCAGCATATCGGATAATGGGGTAGGCTGCAAGAAAATGACCGACGGAATGGGGATCTCAGGAATGCGGAAAAGAATGAGGGAAATCAACGGTATTCTGGATTTTGAAACAGAGGCCGGATTTACCATCAATATGCTGCTGCCGTTATAAAAAGGAGTGAGGACATGGACAAAATTAAAATAATTATTGCAGATGATAGCGATTTTGTAAGGGACGGAATGAGGATCATATTGGATGTGGATGAAGATTTTGAGGTGATCGGCTGTGCAAGAGATGGACGGGAAGCGATCGACATTGCCAGAAAAAATCCCACCGATATTTTCCTGATGGATATTCAAATGCCCGGGATGGACGGCATTGAGGCTACAAAATATATTGTGGAAAACAATCTTGGGAAAGTGCTGATCCTTACGACTTTTGATGATGACGAGCTGGTACAGAATGCATTAAAGAATGGGGCGAAGGGGTATCTGATCAAGAACCACACGCCGGAGCATTTAAAACAGATGATTAAATCCGTATATCATGGCACCGGCGTTATGGAAGAGGCGATCTTAGAGAACCTTGCAAAAAATACGGATGTCAAGGCAGGCGGTTTTTCTGAAGAGGGTTATACGGCAAGGGAAATGGATATCATCAGAGCCGTGGCGGAAGGGCTGTCTAACAAGGAGATTGCGAACCGCCTATTTATCTCGGAGGGTACGGTGAAGAATTATATTACTTCTATTCTTGCAAAGGAGGATCTGTCCCATCGTACAGCGCTGGCGGTGTATTATCTTACGGGAAAGAAGCCAAAGGAAACGCTTTAATCAGCGTTTGAATGTTACCTGATTTATTTAGCAGGTTACCTTATTACAAATGCAGCTTAGTTCTTGCGGTATTGTTTTATGACTTGATTTTGATAAGATACAATTATAGGTTGCGGAAAGGCAGTAAAACTGCTCTGACATGGAGGGTTAACATGTATAGTATCGAAATCAAGAATCTGACCAAAAAATATGGCGAATATCTGGCGGTGGACCATATTTCTTTTCAGGTAAAGGAAGGAAGCCTGATTGGATTTTTAGGCGTCAATGGAGCCGGCAAGACGACGGTAATTAACATGTTGTCTACTTTGCTGAAGCATGATGACGGAGAAGTTAAAATATGTGGCTATGAACTTTCCAAAGACGATGCACAGATTCGTAAGAAAATAGGGATCGTTTATCAACAAAATTGTTTAGACGATTTACTTAGCGTACAGGAAAATCTGATTTGCAGGGGAGTGATCCATGGTATTTCTAAGAAAGAGGCAAAGGCGCAGTGCGATAGATTAACGCAGGAATTGAAATTAGAAGAAATATTAAAGAAACCGTATAAGACGCTGTCGGGCGGACAGAAAAGAAGGTGTGAAATCGCCGCAGCGCTGATGCATGCGCCGGAGATCTTGTTTTTGGACGAACCGACAACAGGACTGGACCCGGCAACCAGAATCGATGTATGGAATATCGTGGAACGGCTGCAGCAAGAGGAAAAAATGACCGTATTTTTAACGACTCATTATATGGAGGAGGCTGCCAGGGCGGATGACATTATCATCATAGATCATGGAAAGATCGTGACTGCAGGAACGCCGTTTGAGTTAAAGGAGAAGTATGCAAAAGATAAATTAAAGCTTTATTACACCGACCAATGCGTCGATATACCGATCAACTCCACCTTGGATGCGGCGCCGATCATTCAGGAGCATCTTCATGAAATAGAGGGATTTGAAGTGATTCAAGGCAATATGGATGATGTTTTTGTAAATGTAGTTGGAAAAGAACTGGATCAATAGGGAGGGCGTCATGATGGAGCAATGTCTGGTATTAACGGCAAGAAATTTAAAAGTTTATCTGCGGGACAAAGGGGCGGTGTTTTTTTCTCTTTTATCTGCTTTGATTGTCATATGCCTTATGGTATTTTTTCTTGGGGATATGAATATTGATGGGATTTTGGAAATATTAGATTCTTTCCCTCAAAAAGAATATGAAGAGAATAGGAAAAATGCAGAACTCCTTGTATTGTCATGGACATGTGCAGGAATATTATCTATTAATGCCGTGACGGTGAGTCTGGCGGTATATTCCGGTATGATCAAGGATAGAGTAAGCGGAAAATTAAATGCGATTTATACGGCGCCCATCAGCCGCCTGAAAATTGCATTGAGCTATATTGCATCGGCATGGACGGCGTCGGTATTTGTGTGTCTGTTGACATTGGCGATTACGGAAGTCTATGGAGTGGCAAGCGGTATGAAACCATATACCGGTATGGAGCATGTAGAGCTGGTGGCGATGATTATGATAAACTCCTTTGTTTATGCTGCTTTAATGTATCCATTGTCGATCATGGCAAAAACGGAAGGGGCTTGGAGCGGTTTCGGCACGGTCATAGGAACTCTGGTCGGGTTCTTAGGCGGAATCTATATTCCGATCGGTTCTCTGGCTGACGGCATAGCAGGGTTAATGAAGTGTACTCCGGTTATTTATGGGACTTCCATGTTCCGCAGTATTATGACAAGATCTATTTTGGAAACGGCCTTTCAGGGAGTGCCTATGGATATTGTAGAGGAGTATAGGGAAATCATGGGCATCCAGTTGACGGTTGCAGATCACACACTAAATCTAAGAGATGAATGTCTGATTTTGTCCGCATGCGGCGTATTTTTCCTGGCGGTGGGAATGTGTATGTTAAAATATGAAAAGAAGTCAGATAGATAAAAGTATATAAAAGAGGAATGGAATGAAAATAACAATTGAAGTAGCTAAACCGGGTGAAGAAGACGAGATCATTGTTCGGTGCGCCTCTTTGGACGAAAGGCTGCTGAAGATGATCCAGTCGCTGCGCACGGAAGATAAGCTGACAGGTTATGTAGACGATAAAATTGTGAAACTGCCTTTAAAAGAAATCTATTATTTTGAAGCCGTTGATAATAAGGTTTTTGCATATACGGCAAAAGAAACCTTTGAAATACGTAAAAAGTTATATGAAATTGAGCAGGACTACGAACAAACGGATTTTTTGCGGGTTTCCAAGTCCACCATAGTGAACGTTTCTAAAATTGCTTATGTAAAACCAATCTTTAACGGTCGTTTTGAAGCGAAGCTGAAGAATGACGAAAAAATAATTGTTTCTCGCCAATATGTGACAAGTTTAAAGAAAAAGATCAGGATATAGGAGGGCAGGAGGAAGATGTTTGGAAATTTTATAAGATGCTTTCTTTATATTACAGTTGGCATTTTCGTTGTATGCGGAGCCAGTTATAAGATTGCCGGAGTGGAAACGGTTACTGTGGATATCTTCGGAATGATCTTATTGTCTGCCTTCGTCACCACACTGGCAACGGTTTTGATGCTTCCAAAAGAAAATGATGGGAAAGTAATGTCTTGTGTGAAAGTTATCTTACACTATATGGTTCTATGTGTGATTATGAGTTTTTTAGGGATACGATTTGGCTGGGTGGATTTTGGCTTTGCCGGAATTGTTACAATGATCATGGATGTGGGACTTGTATATCTTTTTGCCTTTATCGTTTATTATATGATTGATAGAAAGCAGGCTGGCGAGATTAACAAGATGCTGCAGGAAAAATACGGGGATGAGGAATCGTAAAAAAGGAATTTGTAATTTAGATTTGAATTTGGTATAATTAGGGAAGTGCTGATTTCATCAGTGCTTCCCTAAAAATTTAAATAATGCGTAAAGCACCAAAGGGCAGCGCAGAAATGAGGTTAAGTTAATGGATAAGAACAAAGAAATCAAACAGGATAGTAGGTCTTTCAAGCCGTTTGTTCCGGCTGATAAGATCCTTCCGGAATTTACGGTAACATCAGTTGTTTTGGGTATTCTTCTTGCCGTTGTCTTTGGCGCTGCCAATGCTTATCTGGGGCTGCGTGTGGGAATGACGGTGTCTGCGTCGATTCCGGCGGCGGTACTTTCCATGGGAATCATCCGCGTGGTCATGAGGAGGGATTCGATTCTGGAGAATAACATGGTCCAGACTATCGGTTCCGCTGGTGAATCACTGGCAGCAGGCGCGATCTTTACGCTTCCTGCGTTGTTTATGTGGGCGGCTGAAGACAGCAGTGTGGCAAATCCGTCATTCCTTGTGATTTCGGTCATTGCCATCTGTGGCGGTCTTCTAGGCGTATTTTTTATGATCCCGCTTCGTTCCGCGCTGATCGTGGAAGAACATGGTATTCTGCCGTTTCCGGAAGGAACAGCCTGTGCGGAAGTCCTTCTTGCAGGTGAGGAAGGCGGCGCGAAATCAAAACAGGTATTTTCCGGTCTTGGGATTGCGGCGGTTTATAAATTTGTGGCAGACGGACTTGGTCTTTTCCCTAGTGAAGTAGATTGGGCGATTCCCGCTTATCCGGGTTCCGGCATCGGCGCGGATGTACTTCCTGCGCTGCTGGGCGTGGGTTATATCTGCGGGGCGCGTGTTTCCTCTTATCTCTTGGGTGGTGCTGTTCTGGGATGGTTTGTGATCATGCCGGCGCTTGTTCTGGTGGGCGGCGATAATATTATGTTTCCTTCAGAAGTAGCATTTAACGCTATGAGTGCGGGAGAGTTATGGTCGAAGTTTTTGCGTTATATAGGTGCTGGTGCGGTTGCGGCAGGCGGCATCTTAAGCCTGATCAAATCACTTCCGTTGATTATTAAAACATTTGCCAAAGCAATCAAGGGCTTTGGACATAAAGGTGGCTCGGATCGTACAAGCCGTGACCTTCCACTTCCTTATGCCATGGCAGGAGTGGTCATTATCGCGGTTCTCCTTTGTCTGATACCGGCGATTCCCATCACACCTTTGGCTGCAGTCATTATCGTTGTCTTTGGCTTCTTTTTCGCAACGGTGTCCGCTCGTATGGTCGGGTTGGTTGGGTCGTCCAATAATCCGGTTTCCGGTATGGCGATTGCTACACTGCTGATTGCAGCTACGCTTTTGAAAGCGTCAGGTAACACAGGAATGACCGGTATGACTGTTGCGATCAGTATCGGTACGGTGATTTGTATCGTTGCTGCAATGGCGGGTGATACTTCCCAGGATCTTAAGACCGGATATATTGTCGGCGCGACGCCGGCAAAGCAGCAGATCGGAGAATTGATCGGCGTTGTATGTTCGGGTCTGACCATCGGCGGTGTGCTCTATCTTCTGAATGCAGCATGGGGGTATGGTTCTTCTGAGCTTCCTGCTACGCAGGCAACTTTGATGAAGATGGTGGTAGAGGGCGTTATGGGAGAAAGCCTTCCATGGGGACTTGTTCTTATCGGCGTCTTTATTGCGATTTTTATAGAGATCATTGGCATCCCTGTTCTGCCTTTCGCTATTGGTCTGTATCTGCCGATCCATTTATCCGTTCCTATCATGGTCGGTGGACTGATCCGTTTGTTGTTGGAAAAATGGAAATTTAAAGATAAGAAGCGGCAGGAAGATATTATCAGCAACGGCGTTTTATTTTCTTCCGGTATGATCGCCGGCGAAGGTCTGGTTGGAATTTTGCTGGCTATCTTTGTGGTATTTAATCTGGAGCTGAATCTTGGATTCAGCCTTGGAAATGTGGGCGGTTGCGTATTCTTTGCGCTGTTGATCGCTGTGATGATGTTCATTATTACAAAAAAGAAGAAGGATAAATAGATCGGAACTTTTGGAGGAATATCATGTCAGTTCCAAAAAAGACTGCTCCTAAGAAGGTTTCCCGAAACTATATGGACAGCATCCCGGAACGTTCCGAACAGATGCCATGGCGCATACGTGAGGATGGAATGATAGAGATCGATATGGAAAATAAGGGGTTCTACCATAGGATTGCGCAGAAGTTTTGGAAGAAACCCAGGATAAGCCATATCGCTCTGGAGAAGTACGGCACGGTGGTATGGAAAAACATCGACGGGCAGAATACCATATACGATATCGTCCGGATCATGGAGGCAGAGTTCCCTGAGGAGAAAGACAGGATGCTGGACCGTGTGGTTACATATATGGGAACATTGCAGAGAAGTAAATTTATTACGATCAAAGAAACATAGGATATGGAGAATTAATATGAATTGTTTAGGCAATCTCTTATGGCTTTTATTTGGTGGTTTTTGGCAGGGACTGTCTTGGTTATTGGCAGGCGTATTTTGGTGCATTACGATCATTGGCATTCCGATTGGAAGGCAGTGTTTTAAACTTGCCACAATTACCTTTTTCCCATTCGGTAAGGAGGTCCGGTATGGCGGCGGTGCATTGTCCATTATCGCTAATATTTTCTGGGTGATTCTCAGCGGGATTCCGCTGGCGCTTGCAGCGCTGGTAAATGGTCTGTTGCTCTGCTGCACAATCATAGGGATTCCATTTGGACTACAGTGTTTTAAATTTGTAAAATTGGCGCTGTTTCCCTTTGGAGCGACGGTTGAGACTAAGGAATAGAGAGCGGTTGATAAAAAAAGAAGCGGGGATACTGCTTCTTTTTTCGCTTTATGGAACAGAATAGAAGTACTGTTTATAGTACTTTATATATGACACTCTATTTACGCAAACTTTTGTTGTGCAACATAGACATATCACAATTACCTAAATATTAGGCGTTTGCGAAACGCCAGATTTTTCATAACCAGTTACAACTGGCTATATAACCGGTAAGAATTGGTTATAACTAGTTGTGCAATACAGACTATATCATACGCTGGGTGCTTGTGCGCTCGCCGGCACTTAGATGCCGTATTTGGGCATCTTATGTGCCGCTGCAGAGCGCGCGCAGCGAAAGCGTGCCCAGCGATGATATGTCTGTGTTGCGCAACGGAAATATGCAAAAATTGAGTTTCGCAATTACCTATTACCTAAATATATAAGAAAGGAAAGAGTGTATCATGAAGATCATCCACTGTGCAGATATCCATTTAAATTCCAAAATGGCTTCCAATCTCACAAAGGAAAAGGCGAAAGAGAGAAAGGCGGAGCTGCTGCATACCTTTATCCGCATGGTGGACTATGCGGTCAGAGAGGAAGTACAGGCGGTCATTATTGCAGGGGATCTGTTTGACCATAACCAGATCAATAAGACGACGCGAAATGCCGTATATGATCAGATCAAACTTCATCCATGGATAGAGTTTTATTATCTACAGGGCAATCATGATTCCAACAGCTTTTTGTCCGATATGGAGGAGATCCCGGAGAATCTTAAACTGTTTGGGAAGGAGTGGATTACCTATATTGTCGGCGAAAGTGGGACCACGATGAAAGATGAGGCAGAATTCAGCGCACACAGCGTAAGACAAAATGCTGTGAGGAAGGTTGCTATTACAGGCGCGGAGCTTGATCAGGAGAACAGTTCCTCTGTGTATCATTCACTGGTACTGGATGCAGGCTGCTTTAATATTGTGGTCATGCACGGACAGGAAAGCGAACAGTCCGGAAAAGATAAGACAGAGATCATTGCATTGCGGGAGCTGAGAAATAAGGGGATCGATTATCTGGCATTGGGACATATCCATAGATATAAAGAAGATAAGTTGGATGCCAGAGGAACTTATTGTTATTGTGGCTGTCTGGAAGGGCGTGGTTTTGATGAGTGTGGAGAACATGGTTTTGTATTATTAGAGATTGATGAGGAGGAAGGAACCTGCCGCCGGACCTTCGTGCCATTTGCCTGCCGGCAGTTATATGAAATTCCGACAGATGTCTCCGGCTGTCATACGACTTCTGATATGAAGGAAAGGATCGATAATGCCTTGGAGCAGCAGGAGATTGCGTCAAGGAGCATGGTTAAGGTGGTTTTGACAGGTGAGATTGGTGTGAATGATGAGATGGATATCGATCTGTTAGCTAAACAGTATCAGGATTCCTTCTACTTTTTTAAGATCAAAGATCAGACAAAGTGGAAGATCGACTATCATGCATATGAGTTGGACGAGTCTCTCAAGGGTGAATTTATCAGAACCGTCAGAGAAGCGGAAGGAATGTCGGAGGAGGATAAGGCGGCGGTGATCCGTTATGGGATACTGGCTGTTTCTGGAGAAGATATTTCAATTATATAATTTTATGGAAAGCCGAGTGGAACGATTTCGGATTTGCTCTGTAGCAGCGCAGTGGCATAAATGGCAGAGTTCAAGATAAAAGAAGGGAAATAATTGCTCATATGAAAATAATCAGCTGTCATATAGAAAATTTCGGAAAGATCTGTGATTTCGACTATTATTTTGAAAAAGGATGCAACGTCATCTGTCAAAGGAACGGCTGGGGAAAAAGTACCCTGATGGCGTTTTTAAGGGTCATGCTGTATGGCTTTGTGAATGAGTCGAAGAGAAGTGAGCTGGAAAATGAACGTAAACGGTATAAGCCCTGGCAGGGAGGCGTTTATGGCGGCAATCTGACATTTGAAGCAGGGGGCAAAACATACCGATGTTATAGGGTATTTGGAGATAAGGAGAAGGATGATCAGTTTCGACTAGTGGACGATGCCACGAATCTGGAAACGGATGATTTTTCGGAAAGACTTGGGGAAGAATTGTTCCAGATCGATCAGGACTCCTTTTTGAAAAGCGCGTGCATTGGGCAGATGAAATCGGATGTCCGATTTGTGGAGGCAACCGGAAGTATGAGCGCCAAACTGGGTGATCTGCTGGAGGAGACCGGGGATATCAGTCAGTTTGAGGCGGTGGATAAGAAACTCACCGATCTGCTGAATCAGATGTCGCCAAGGCGTGCTACAGGTTCTTTGTATAAGCAGAAAAAAGAGCTGGAGGAGTATAGTTTTCAGATTACAAAAAAAGGGAAGATAGAGCAGACGATTGCAGATATTAGAAACAAATGCCAAGAGGAAGCAGAGCTGAAAGAACGCTTGGGTGCTGAGCGTGATCGGGTGAATGCAAAGCAGAAACAGCTGGTTCTTCAGGAGAAATGGAAGCGTTATCAGGCTTTGATCGCAGAGCGCGACCAGAAGCAGGGAGAGTATGAGAGCCAGCGGAAGATGCTTCCAAAGGAGCTTCCGGAGGAAAATGAACTGGAACGGAAGATCAAAACGGCGGCGGAGATGGAAGAAAATCATTCCGCCATGGAGATCTATGCCCTTTCAGTCGAGGAAGAACAGAGACTGAAGGAGTATGAAGATCAATTTAGTATCCGTCAGAGAGGGAGTCAGCTGCCCGATTATGATGTATCCGGCAGTAGTACGTCGGAATGCCGCCCGCCTGAAAGGGAGGAGATCGATCAGATCAGGGGCGCTATACAAAAGTGGCGTGATAATCAGGGAAAATTAAACGACCTTCGGGTGCCGGATGAGGATTGCCGGAAGCTGGCGGCGTACCGCAGCCGTTTTTCGGACGCGCCGCCGAAAGAGGAAGAACTGGAAAGGCTGATCCGCAGCTGGGAGAAGAGGAATCAGAAGAAAGAGGCGCTTGCCACCAAGAAAGCATCTTTGAATATGGCGAAGATGGTGGCGCAGCAGGCAAAAGAGGCAGCGTTCATAGAGGCAGCAGCCGCCAGGGCTGAGGAGGAAGCAGCTGCAAGGAAATCCGGCAGCGTCGGTGAAATGATACTGCTTGTAATGGGGCTGTTCATGGCGCTTGCAGGGATTCTTTTATTTATTACCTATCATAGGGGAATCGGTATTGCAGGAATGGTTCTTGGTTTTATAACCGCTGTTTTGGCAGTTATTTATGGTATGCGTAAGAAAGGACAGAAGAAAGCAAAAGCGGCATTGCATGAAATGGGGGCATCGTTGCCCATAGACGGTAAAAATGGCTTTGATGATATGGATGAGGAAGTGCTGAGTGAGGAAGATGAGGCAGCCCTTAGTCTGGAACAGGAGATCCGGGAAGATGATGATTTTATCCATGAGACAGAGGCAGAGGTGAGGCGTTATCTGGAGGTTTATAAGATAGAGTGGGAGGAATACAGAATATCCGATGAACTGCATCAACTAAAGAATGCTGTCCGCGAATATCATGGTATTCTGGCAAGGGAGGAACGCTACAGGCAGCAGGAGAGGGAATGTAACAATGATGGATTGCAGCGGCAGATCGAGGAGTTTTTGGGGAGGTATGACGCTCCGGAAGTGATTGCGGCAGGTGAATATGGGGAATTGCTGCAAAGGCTGATCGGCGATGCGGAGAAATATCAGAAGCTGAAAGAAAAGTGGGAACATTATACCCAGCGCATCAGGATATACGAGCAGCAGAGGGAGGAATTACATAGCTTTATGGAACAGATGTCTTTGGAGCCGGAAGATAATCTGTATGAGCAGCTTTTGGAATTGCAGAAGCACCTGAGAATATGTATCGATAAGCGTCAGCAATTGCAGTCGGCGGAGCGGGCGCTGGAAGAATATAAAGATAAAGAGGACAGCAAGGTATTTTTGAGCGGCCCGGAGGAGGAAGTTCTGGAGACTGCGGAACAGTTATATGAGAGGCAGAATGAAATATCCAGACAGATGGAGCGTGTGCAGAGCAATATCCATGCTTATCATATACAGTTGGAGGAGAACGAAGAAAAGATAGAGCAGATCAATGAACAGGAACTGCTTTTGGAAGAACTGAGGGAAGCTTATGAAACAGGCTTAAAGAAGTATGAGCATTTAGTCAAGACGCAGAAATACTTAAAGATTGCAAAAGAGAGATTGACGGAAAAGTATATGGCG
The DNA here is from genome assembly GCA_947174185.1 of uncultured Lachnospiraceae bacterium. Taxonomy (GTDB): domain Bacteria; phylum Bacillota; class Clostridia; order Lachnospirales; family Lachnospiraceae; genus NK4A136. The sequence goes on from CAMWHY010000050.1 coordinate 19,518, forward strand.
CCATTGTTGAACGGCTTTAGAAAATATTACGGGATATTGACAGGGGAGGAAGCCGGAAGCTACCGATTGGATGCGAATGCCCATTTGACCATAGAGGAACAGGGATTTCCAAGATTGCCTGAACTGTTAAGTACCGGATATCGGGATATCGCCGGGCTCTGTATGCGGATGGCGCTGATCGATGCCATGTATCAGAGCGATGCGCCGTTTATCCTGATGGACGATCCCTTTGTCAATTATGATGAGCAGAATCTGCGGGGCGGAATGGATTTCCTGAAAAAGGCGTCTGAAAAGTATCAGATCGTTTATTTTACCTGCAGGTAGTCAACATCTTATTAGATTTTTAAACTAGTTCTTGATTTTACCATGTATGTGCGATATTATGTTGATAGAACTGTGGGGATATAGCTCAGCTGGGAGAGCGATGCGTTCGCAACGCATAGGTCAGGGGTTCGAGTCCCCCTATCTCCA
>CAMWHY010000051.1 GCA_947174185.1 uncultured Lachnospiraceae bacterium
ATTTATTATAAATTAAGTACCAGTATATTTAATTATTTTATAATTATTTATTTTAAATTTATAATTTTAATTTTTACTTCATTTAATTTTTACGCCCAAAAATTCCAAAGAATATGCATGTCAATGAATTGACATGATACTCCAAAAATAATATACTATCTACGTATGTGTTAATTAAACAAAAGGAAAGGAAAACAAAAATATGAGAAAATGTCCTAAATGTGGTACAGAACTGCCTGATGAAGCGTTGTTCTGTAATGAATGCGGCGAAAAGCTGCCGTCTCCTGTTGTAGAAGAGAAAAAAGACGAAACATCCGATAACAATTCCACTACCGAACCTGCTGCAAAAGCGCCGGAAACTTCCACTACAGCTGAAACGACTACCGAGACTGCTCCATCTTCATCTGCAGCCTCTGAAACAGCAGGCAGTTATACCGCTCCTGTAGATAACTCTGTCTTAGCAAAGGCTCAGGCAGAATCCAAGAATAGCAATATTGGCATCATTGCTGTGGCTGCTGTCGGTCTTCTTCTTGTTATCTTGCTCATCGTCGGTATTTCCAGCTGGCTTGGTGGCGGATATAAGGCACCGCTGAAACATTTTGTCCGTAACTTTAACAATCAAAGCGCGGACGTAGAAGACTATCTTTCCTGTGTTGCTCCTGGGTTTGCCGTAAATCTGTATAAGGATGTTTATGGCATCTTTAAGAGCGCTGACAAAGGCGTCATCGAGGATTTTGATGAAGCGGTGGCTGAGGAATTTGAAGATTTCTTTGATGATGTTATTGATGACTTTGGTGATGATTTTAAGCTGACCTTTGAGATCAGAGATGCGGAACCTCTTGACGACCGGGATATTAAAGATATTGAGGAGATCTACGAGGATCTCTTTGATTCAATCGAAGATGATTTTGATTACGAAGATGAAGACACCTATGAAGATCTTGCTGATGATTTAGATAAGTATGCCGATATTTCCTTATCGAAAAGTCAGATCCGCAAGCTTCAGAACGCTGTTGAGTCCTTTATGGGTAAACTTGAAAATTTCAAGATTCAGGATGCCTATGAAGTAAAAGTCAGATTTGTGATTGAGGGCGAAGATGGTAGTGAAAAAACGACCGAAACCTTTTATATTATTAAAGTAAATGGTGATTGGTTTCTTGAACCGTTTTCATTCATGTCAGCTATTGGATCAGATCTCTTACCATACGATATGTACGATCTGCTTTGGTACTTATACTAAAACATAGACAATGGAATTTGTTAAAACAGCTGAAGCTCTCATGGCTTCAGCTGTTTTTTGATCAGACTTCCACGATCAGATATCTTCCATCACCAATCTCAAATACTTCGTCCGCATCTGTGATATTTTCCGGATCCATATCGGAAATATCCACACCAGAATCATCAAAATAATCCCATACTTCCTTTAAACTATTCACAACGACTGCCATACATTCCTCTAAAAAGTCTTCCGCCTCCTCCGGTGTTTCCGCAACCGGCTCCGGAAACAGCTGGGACTGTTTCTCCAAAAAACACTCCAATACCGCATCATCATACTCCTGCATAACTCTTACCTCCTCTAATGATTTGTTAATGATACATTGATTATCTGCCAAACAGCCTTCCGGCTATGACATTGTATACTCCCTTCTCCTGATAGCCGGGGCATGTATACTTTGCTTTCTCACGGACTTCTTCCCGCGCATTCTCCACAGCATAGCTTTCCTGGCCTGCTGCCAGCATGCCGATATCATTGGCATTGTCGCCAAATACCATCGTTTCTTCCCTGCTGATTCCAAAATATTCCTGTAGAAACTGCAACCCCTCCCCTTTATCAACATGGGAATCCATAAAGTCAACCCATTCCTCGCCTGCCATACAGGTCTTGACTCTATCTTTCCAACGTGGAATGATCTCCCCTTCGCCAAATTCCCGGATGCTCCCTTTCTGGTAAATCGCCATCTTGATACAAGGTACATCTTCTTTCAAAAAATCATCCGTCAGCTGATATTTATTATGGTAGCTGTCTCTGATCAATGTCTCAAAGTCTTCGCTGGGATGCTCCAGATAACAGCCTTTTGGCGTACTGATCACCAGCCCAAACCGCTCACGGTACTGCCGAAGTTCCAGAAGCAGTTCCCTGACAATATCACCCTTCATTTCTTTAATATGAAGATCCTGTCCGTTATATACCACATGCGCACCATTTTCACAAAGATATATGATTTCATCCGCCACTTCCTGAAACATATGCCGGACGCTGTAATACTGTCTGCCTGTAGCAATGCAGAATAAAATGCCCATTTTTCGAAGTTTTCGTATTGCATCGATCATCTCCGGATAGACTTCCGGGCTGGAATCCTTTACTAAAGTGCCATCGATATCGGTCACTACCATATGAATCGGCATCGGCGCCGGATAACCTAGCTTTCTAAGTTCCATACTCAGGCGCTTCATCGGAAGTCCCACCACATTGTCATAATCTCCAACAAACCCTTGGATATAACTTGAAAAGATCCCCTGGATCGCATATGCTCCTGCCTTATCGTCACATTCCCCGGTTTCCACATATGCGGCTATCTCCTCTTCTGTCATCGACCGCACGATCACATCTGTCTTCTCAGAAAATGTTGCCATAGAAAAAGATTCGCAGCATGCCTTTCCGGCAGATGCAGTCTCCCCACACATTCCATCAGGAATCTTTATTAACGTGACCCCGGTATAGACCTGATGCGTCCGTCCCTGTAACAGGCGGATCATCCGTCCGGCATCCTCCCTATCCTTTGGTTTACCAAGAATCTCTCCGTCTGCCGCCACCATGGTATCAGCACAGATGATGACGCAGCCATCACCTGATCGCTTTTGTTCTCCGGCTCCTCCCCGCAGCAGTTCTTCTGCCGCCTCTGCCTTCCTCTTAGAAAGCATCTCAACGATTTCTTGTGGCTGTCCCGGTGCATAGCTTTCATCCACATCTACTTTGAGCAGTTCAAATTCCAGACCGCACCGGTGCATCAACTCACGGCGCCTGGGTGATCCTGAAGCTAAAATTAATTTCATCATTCCTAATTCCATCTCTTTTATTTTCTATATTTATCAGCGTTTCTGCATTACAATAATACAGACTGACTTTTTCTCAGTTCATCAAGTTTCCATATGCGTCTTCGGGATAAATACCCTCTGCTTTTTTGCGGCGTCTCGCTTTAACTGTTTTGTTTTCTGTATGACCTCCTTGCGGAAAATCTCCTGACAGTTAATCGGGGCATCCTCATCCTTGATGATCTTATAATTGCCATCCGGCAGCAAAGTACGCTTTTTCACATTGTCCCTAAACTGCAGATCCAGAATCTGCATCACCCGTTCCTTGAGCTGCGGAGCTTCGATGGGAAACATAATCTCCACTCTCCGTTCCAGATTTCTGGGCATCCAATCCGCACTGCTTAAATAGATCTCCGGTTGCAGGTCGTTCTCAAAATAGAAGATCCTGCTATGCTCCAGATAATCTCCGACAATGGAATACACATGGATATTCTCACTGACATTCTTGATTCCCGTCCTTAAACAACAGATCCCCCTCACCAGCAAATACACTTCCACACCAGCGGAAGACGCCTCATAAAGCGCTGCCATCACATCCGGATCACAGAGGGAATTCATCTTGGCAACGATCCTCGCTACCCGTTTATTTCTGGCATGCTCCGTCTCTCTTCTGATCAGTGACAGAAGCCTTTTCTTCAACCACAGCGGAGCTACGGAAAGTTTATTCCATCCAAGGGGTTCGGAATAACCGGACAGCATGTTAAATACTGCCGTTGCATCCTCTCCAATCGCCTCCGAGCAGGTCAACAGACCCAGATCCGTATATAGTTTTGCTGTTGCATCATTATAATTACCTGTGCCAAGATGGACATATCTGCGGATGCCCTCTTCCTCGCGCCGTACCACCAGCGTAATCTTAGAATGCGTTTTCAAGCCTACCAAACCATAAATAACATGACAGCCAGCTTTCTCTAGCATCTTTGCCCAGACAATGTTATTTTCCTCATCAAATCTGGCTTTTAATTCTACCAGTACGGATACCTGTTTTCCGTTTTCCGCTGCCTGTGCCAGTGCTCTGACAATCGGAGAATTGCCACTGACCCGGTACAGCGTTTGCTTTATGGCAAGAACATTCGGATCCACCGCCGCCTGTTCAATAAACCTGACCACCGGCGTAAAGGTCTGGTACGGATGATGCAGCAGGACATCCTGCTTCTTTACCTCTTCAAATATATTGCAGCCTGCCGGCAGCTCCGGCACCGGCTGCGGCGTAAATGTTTTTTCCTTATGCTCTTCAAATCCCTCTAACGAGTACATCTTCATTAGGAACGTCAAATCAAGGGGCCCGCCGATCTGGTAGATATCCTCTGTTGCAATATGAAGCTCTTTTTTCAAGATCTTCAGGAGACGTTTATCGATTCCATCCTCAACTTCCAGACGGATCACCTCGCCCCACTGTCTTTTCTTGATCTGCTTCTCTATCTCTTTTAAAAGATCCTCCGCTTCCTCCTCTTCAATCGTCAGATCGGCATTTCTCATGATTCTGAAAGGGGAAGCTCCCAGCACATGATAGTTTAAAAACAACTTACTGATATTACGTTCGATCACTTCTTCCAGTCGGATCAGCGTAATTCCCTCGCTGTCCTTCGTTTCGATCCGCACCATACGGTCTAAGACGCTGGGCACCTGCACTGTGGCAAATTCCGTTTCCTCCTTTTTGGAATCCTTCTTATCCAATAATGCGCAGATGTTAAGAGATTTATTCTTAATCAGCGGAAATGGTCTGGAAGAGTCCACCGCCATCGGGGTCAACACCGGATAGACCTGATTTTCAAAATATCGGTCCACATATTCCCCCTGACTTTTCGACAACTCCTCATGGTGCTCGATCAGATGGATCCCCAGCTCCTTCATCTGCTGCTGAATCATCTTCTGATAGGTTGCATACTGAAGCTTTACAAACTCATGAATCGCCTCAGATAGCGCTTTCAACTGTTCCTCCGGTGTCATACCCGCAAGATCAGGCTTGGTATATTTCGCATTCACCATATCTTTTAAGGACGCAACCCTGACCATAAAAAATTCATCCAGATTGGAGGAGCTGATGCTTAAAAATTTCATACGCTCAAAAAACGGGAGCGCAGCGTCCCTTGCCTCGGAAAGCACTCTTTCATTGAACTTCAGCCAGCTGAGTTCGCGATTGGTATAATATTCTTTATTTGTGTAGTCCATAATTTGCTCCTCTCTTTTTATCTGATTTTAGGTAATTGCAACACTCAATTTTGGCATATTTCCGTTGCGCAACACAGACATATCATCGCCGGGCACGCTTCCGCTGCGCGCGCTCTGCAGCAGCACATAAGATGCCCCAATACGGCATCTAAGTGCCGGCGAGCGCACAAGCACCCGGCGTATGATATGGTCTGCATTGCGCAACTAGTTATAACCAATTCTTACTGGTTATATAACCAGTTGTAATTGGTTATGGAAAATCAATAGTTATGCAAACGCCTATATCTGATTTTAGAATCAGGGTATCAAAAACCTCATGTTTCCTTGCCTGAATCGGATATCAGCTCATCCGTCTCTGCTCAATCACAGGACGTACGCTATAGACTTCTTCAAAGAAATCCGCCACTTTCTTAAACATTTCCTGCTCCAGCAGGATGTCCTGTCCTGCCTCCACGGTAATGATCAACTGCCGGTCATCCAGCTGTCCTTTGATCTTTTTAAACTTTTGCTTATGGCTCTTATCCAGACTGTTTGTCAGTCTCAGGATCGCCGCCAGCTTCGCGATCACCAGATAAGCCTGACGGTCGATCAGCGAATCGTTCACAATCTCATCATAGGAAAGAAATCTGTCATGATTAAAACGTACGACAAATGCTATGATCTCACGCTCCATATGGGAAAGACCGATCATCTCCGTATTCATAATGATGTAGTAGGAACATTCTCCCACATTGGTCATATTGATAAACTTACCGCAGTCATGGAGGATCGCAGAAAGCTGTAGCAGCAGACGCTCCCGTTTTCCCATGCCATGGATCTTCTGCATACTGTCATAAATTGTCAGACAGATCTGCTCCATCGTCTCGCTGCGTTTACGGCTGCCCATATAACGCTTGCTGATATTACGTGCACAGGCAAGGATATCCTTTTCAAAATCATGGGAGATAAATTTACGCTTATTCTTCTCTGCATATTCATAAGCAATACCGTCGCAAAGCGTAACGCCCGGTGCCCAGATATAGCTGATCTCCATCAGCTTTACCAAATTACGGATCAGATGGGCGGATATGTCAAACAGCTCCACATTCTCTTCCGGAATACCAAGATATTCCGCCCTTTCCTCGGCACGCATGAGGGAAATTTCATCCATGAAATTCAGACATTCCTTCTCCAGCATCAGCCCTTCCTGCCCTACACTTGGCACCTTTGTTTTAATGATGCCGGATACATAATCATCCACCACGATCAGGTTGGAAATCTGACGGTCTTTCATATATAACTTCCTAAATACGGACAGCTGACTCTGGATCATTTCCTCTAATAACTCATCCACCTGCCCAGGACGGGGACGCATGGAAAGCATCCTTTCATGCAGCCTGAGTACGCCCAGTTTCAGATTCTGCGTCATGACCAGCGTATCATTATCAAATAAAGAGATCTGGATATTACCGCCGCCAATATCCACGATTGCTGTACCGTTTTCAATGATCTTCTGAAAAGGCGCTCCCTGGGAAGCTACAGATTTATAATCCAGAAACCGCTGCTCCGAATTGCTTAAAACGTCAATATTCAGACCTGTTCTGTTTTTGATCTGATCCAGTACGATCGTTGTATTTTCTGTCTCCCGGATCGCGCTGGTTCCATATGCCTTATAATCCGTCACATGATAAGATTTCATGATCTGCGCAAATTCCCGAAGCACACGGCAAAGCTCATCCATCTTTCTGGGACTGATTTTTTTGGTATTATAAGTATCTGCGCCCAACGCCAGTCGATGTCTGATATGTTCTATCTCACGCATACCGCTCTTGGAAGAAATCTCATAGATTTTCATGGCAAGTTCAAAGGAACCTACATCAATCGCCGCAAATGTCTTAATCGCCATATTATAAGCACATCCTTTCCCCTATCATCTTCATATTCGCCATTATATAAAGGAGCCTTCTTTAGTAATTTCCCAAAATCCTAAGATTAATTGCTTCCTCCCGAAGTCCGCACAATGCATTCCTCACCGCGCTGTCGGCAAGATTGCCTTCAAAATCAATAAAGAAACGGTACTCCCAATTCTTCCCCTCAATCGGACGGCTCTCGATCTTATCCATGTTCAGATCATTATAGATGAAGTGAGATAATATATGATACAGGGAACCGCTTTCGTGCGGAATCTCAAAACAAAGGCTGATCTTTTTTGCATCCTTTAAAAATACCTTTTGGTTGCTGATGATGATAAATCTGGTGGAATTGCCGGTCACATGGTTCACGCCCTGCTGAATGATCTCCAATCCATAAACCTGCGCCGCATATGCACTGGCAATCGCAGCCTGCGTTACATCCTGTTCTTCCGCCACCTTTTTAGCCGCAAATGCGTTGTTCTTCATCGATATCTGATTCCAGTCCGTATGGGTCCTGAGAAAATGTTCTGACTGCATCAGTGACTGCGGATGGGAATAGACGCGCTCTATCGTCTCCATCGTCGTCCCCTTGCAGCCCATCAGACAGTGCTCGATCTTAATGACCTGCTCCGCCACAATAAAATGCTCAAACTCCGCCAGCAGATCGTAGATCTCACTGACAATACCCGCCGTAGAGTTCTCAATCGGAAGAACGGCATAGTCTGCGCTTCCTTCGTCCAGTGCCAGCATCGCATCCCTGAAAGTATCCACATGGAAATTATCCACATCCTCTCCAAAATACTGTTTCATGGCAGCTTCAGAATAAGAGCCTTCCGCCCCTTGAAATACAACCCTGCTTTTCTTTTCAATCTTCGGGATCTGTATAAACGGAAGCCTTACGGTTCCCCCCGCCTCCGCCAGACGCCGGTACTGCAGTTTTCTGCTGATGGACATCAGCTGCTGGAATAGTTCCTCCGCGCCCTTCGCATTAAATGCATTATGGGTCTGCCCTTTGACTGCAGCAATTTTCTGCATCTCCCGTTCCTTATCAAAGACTTTTTTACCGCTTCCTTTTTTGACTTCCGCAACATGTTCCGCAAGCTCCATCCGCTGCTCAAACAGCGCGACCATCTGCGCATCCACAGCATCTAACTGCTCTCTGATCTGTTGTAAATCCATCTTCGGTTTCTGCTCCTCTCGACTACAATATTATTAACACTTTACATCCATATGCTTCCTTCAGCAGCTCTAATCCTGATGAAAAATGTCGCTTTTCTATCTTTCTGACTGCTTTCTTTATACGATAATTATACATTCACAATGTATGATACGCAATATTTAACATCATACTTTTCCCGTCTTCTTCTGCAATCCCAGCGTCTGCTCCCGATACCTGTTGATACAGGCAAATATCTCCTGCCTTCTCGGTCTTGCGGACGGTCTGGTCGTAATCTCATCCAGTCCCTGTTCATCCATGGTTTTTTCCAACAGTTCCACAACCTCCGTAAGACTTCTCTTTCCATCCACAAAATGAAGATGGGCATATTTCAGCAGTTGTCCCAAAGCACACAACTGTTCCTCATCCACAAGCTGCTCCACAAGGCGCAGATCAATACACTCCCTGTCAATAGATATACTGTCCATCCCCAGGGTCTTTATTTTCAGACGCGGTTCCCGAAAAGCCTTGACCGGAAGCAGGATTCGCCTATGTGTAAACTGAGCGGACGGCACCCCGGATTTCCCTGACGTGATCTCTTCCCCGCCTGTTTTCGCCGCGTCTTTCCTGTATTCCGCCGCTTCCTTTTTGGCACGTTCCGTTATATCCAATGGATGATAACAGTCCATCTGTATAATGGTATCCGCCACATAGAAATAAGAACCGGAACTGCCTGCCACCAAGATTGTAGAAACTCCCTGCTTTTCAAATATTTCCCTTACCCTGTCAATAAAGGGAATGATCGGCTCCTGGTCCCGCAGCACCACTCTCTGCATCAGTTCGTCCCGGATCATAAAGTTTGTCGCACTGGTGTCTTCATCTATCAGCAAAACATTTGCTCCTGCCTCTATACTCTCTGATACGCCGGCTGCCTGAGAAGTGCTTCCGCTGGCATCCTCCGTATCAAAGGAAACCGTATCCTTTCCATTTGGCAGGTTATCAATAAACATGGAAATATCCACATTCCGTATACTTCTGCCGTCCTCCGCTCTGGACTTGACCGCGGTATCATCAGTGATGACAAATTCTCTTCCATCTCCCGCAATATGATTGTAAACGCCCAGTTCCAATGCTTTTAACAAGGTGGATTTCCCATGATAACCACCGCCTACAATCAGGGTAATTCCTTTCTTGATTCCCATTCCCCTAAGTTTTCCCCGGTTAGGAAGATCCATAGTGACCTCCATGGAAGCAGGAGAGACAAATTCAATGGCATCCCTCATGGGTTTGTCAGAAGCGCCGCTTTCCCTTGGCAGAATGGAACCATTGGCCACAAATGCCACCAGTCCCTGTTCCTTTAACTGTCTGCGGATCTGCGTCTGGTCTTCCGCCAGTTCCATGACCGCCTTGATTTCCTTCTTTCCCTCTGTTTTATATTTTTCATAATATAGTGTATTTTCCACACACTCCGGCAGAAATTCAAACAGTATTCTGATCAGCTCCCTGCTGTTAATGGTCCTGCCGTTGGCGGGAAATCCCACATGCAGTCTTACTTTTATGCTTCCATCCGATTTACCCACTACGCAGGCGGTACGCTCCAGTATTTCCTGTCCCGGTCTTGTAATGCCCACCGCACCGCTTTTTCCGCTTCCTTTTGCTATGTGGTTAAAGGCAGCCAGCTGTTTTCCAAAATTCCGAAGAAGATGATCTTCCAGTGCAGTCCGCTTCTCTTTTGTATCATAACTTTCCTTCGGAAAAGCCCCTTTCCTTCCTTCCACATAAATACTGATATCCGAAGGAGCCGCAAAGGGATCTCCCTGTACATGGTCGATGGATAAAATATATTTTCCGAAATCATAACTTCCTTTTGTATCCTTATATGCCGGATAACTTTTATGATCTATATTCTGCAATAAAATCTTTAGATCCCTGTCTGTTTTCATTCCTAATAATCATTCCTTTCCGTATTGTTCAACGTTATGCAGCGAATCCTTCTGCGAGCTGCCATCCGTATATTATCCTATCATGTTCCCTTTTGAATATCCACAATTTCTTTTTTGCCCACTCTGCTTTTCTAGGTGATGCATTTTTTAATATTCCATTGACCTCTGTTCAAGATCGGTGTTGTTAGGAAGTTTATCCTCTGCTATAATTAGTGTGACAAATCGGATTTTGTAAGGGAGATTCAAAATGAACAAGTTAAGTAAAGATTATTTGCTATATACCTTTTTAATAATGCTATTTTGTTGGGGAATATGTTTGTTATGCAGTCTAAACGGGACTTCATTAAATGATAATTATCTTTTATATGTACCATATTTATTAGGTGGATGGTCGCCGACTATTGCTTCATTTTTGGCATTAAAGAAAAATAATAAAATTACGAATTTTAAAATGTGGTTAAAAAATGTTTTTGATTTCAAACACAATATCGTTTCGTATTTTATGGTTGTAGTTCTAGGGATTTTATTTATTTTGCCCCAATGCTTAATTTCTGGATATGAAAGTGGAGCTCCATTTTTTGCAATTATTATCATGATTCCTATGATGTTAATTGGGGGTGGATTAGAAGAGGCAGGATGGAGATATATACTACAACCAGAATTAGAAAAAAAATATAATTTTATTGTATCAACTTTAATAGTCAGTTTGATTTGGTGGGTGTGGCATTTACCTTTATTTTATATACAAGGAGTATCTCAATATGGACAAAATTATTTGGCATTTGGAATAAATGTTCTAGGTTTAAGTTTTGTTTTAGCAAGTATAAGAAAGAACACTAACAGCGTTTGGTTATGTGTATTATTTCATTGTATTGCCAATTCTTTATCTGGAATATTTATCATTAACGATAATATTTTAGGCAATATAATTACATCAATAATCTTAATATTTAGTTCTTTGATTTTAGTGGGAACTAACAATAAGAAAAAGATATTTAGATAGATAAATTCCGGTTGATCAGGCAGACATATACGAAATACTTGTATTGTATTTTCTTGCATCGACATCCCCTGTATGGTATAATAGCCACAGCATAAAAACAATAAGGAGGGAATACCATGACGGTCAAAGAATGCATCTTAGAAAGACGCAGCATCCGTAAATTCACCACTAAGGCAGTTGAGGAATCCGTTCTCCGGGAGATCATTGAGGAGGCGTCCTATTCCCCCAGCTGGAAAAATACTCAGATCGTTCGTTATATTGCTGTTTCTGATCCGGCAGTAAAGGAAAAGATCAGCCACTGTACCTCTGGTTATCCTCACAATGGCGATATTATCAATGGAGCGCCCACAGTCATTGCCGTAACGATGATCAAAAACCGCTGCGGTTACGAACGCGACGGCTCCTATTCCACCACCAAGGAAGACGGCTGGCAGATGTTTGATGCAGGCATTGCATCGCAGACGTTTTGTCTCGCAGCACATGAACATGGTATCGGATCTGTTATCCTTGGCATTTTAGATTATGAAGAAATCGCAAAGATATTACAGCTTCCGGAAGACAGGGAACTGGTCACACTGATTCCCATTGGCTATCCTGATGAAGCACCGGCGGCGCCAAAACGCAAAACTATTGATGATTTATTAACTATTGTATGACATTAATGGAGAGATTTTTCTCTCCATTTTTTTGAGCTGTTTTGTGATCTAAGGAACTGTGATTGATAGAAAAAAAGATGAAATAAGAAATATATTCTGAGATTTTAATTATCTTAAAATAACTTTAACAATCTGAAAGGAACAAGTTATGAGACATTTAATGAACCCACTTGATTTTACTACCGAAGAATTGGAGCAGCTTTTTGATCTTGCCGACGATATTCAGGCACATCCTGACAAATATGCGCATAAATGCGAAGGCAAAAAGCTGGCAACCTGTTTTTATGAGCCAAGCACCCGGACAAGATTAAGCTTTGAATCTGCCATGCTGAACCTCGGAGGCCACGTCATCGGCTTTTCCGATGCCAATTCCTCCTCGGCTGCCAAAGGGGAAAGCGTATCCGATACGATCCGTATGATTTCATGTTATGCGGATATCTGCGCCATGCGCCACCCAAAAGAGGGCGCGCCCATGGTGGCTGCCACAAAGTCTTCTATTCCGGTCATTAACGCCGGAGACGGCGGTCATCAGCACCCGACGCAGACTCTGACCGACCTGCTGACCATCCGCTCATTGAAAGGACGGCTGAACAATTTTACCGTCGGTTTATGCGGCGACCTAAAATTTGGACGTACGGCACATTCTCTTGTCAACGCCCTTGTCCGCTATGATAATATCAGCTTTATCTTTATCTCACCGGAGGAATTAAAGATTCCCAGTTATCTGCGGGACAAATTAAAAGAACTGAATATTCCGTTTAAAGAAGTCATCCGTCTGGAGGACAGCCTTCCGGAGCTTGATCTTTTGTATATGACCCGTGTACAGAGAGAACGTTTCTTTAATGAAGAAGATTATGTACGGTTGAAAGATTTCTACATTCTGAATAAAGAAAAGATGAAACTGGCGCCGGAAGATATGCTGGTTCTTCACCCCCTGCCCCGTGTCAACGAGATCTCTGTGGAAGTCGATGAAGATCCGAGAGCTGTTTACTTTAAGCAGGTACAATACGGTGTCTATGTCCGCATGGCGCTGATCCTGACACTGCTGGAACTTGCCTGAACCGCAAGGCGGGCACAGTATAAATTTAATTGACAGAAAGGAATGTAATCATGTTAAATGTAGGAAAAATAGAAGAAGGATTCGTTCTTGACCATATCCCCGCCGGAAGGAGTATGTCGATCTACTACCATCTCGGACTGGATAAACTGGACTGCTGCGTGGCAATCATCAAGAACGCAAAAAGCAATAAACTTGAGAAAAAAGATATCATCAAGGTAGAATGCGACATCAACACCCTCAATCTGGATGTCCTTGCAGTCATCGACCACACGATCACGGTCAATGTAATCAAAGCCGGTGAAATTGTAGAAAAGAAAGAGCTCGTCCTGCCGAAAGAGCTTAAAGGCGTTATGAAATGCCGCTGTATCACCTCGATAGAACAGGAACTTCCTCATATCTTCTATCTGGCAGACTCCAGCAGGGAAGTCTATCGCTGTAAATACTGCGATGAAAAAAACAGCGAGAAAATGTAAGATATTTTATCAGCCAATACCGATTACTTCATTTTTCGGCTTAGATGTCTGTACCACACTGACTGCATGAAGGACAGGTCCTTCCCCCTTGTAATCTGCAAAAAATTCTTTTTTGGGGATTACCGTCACCTTAACCCACTGCTGGTTCTTCAGGGCATCTATGCCGTCATACTGGCACACATAACCTAAGAAGGCAATATCCTCGGCACAGCAGGTCATAACCATCCTGCCCGGCACAAAATATCCCTTCGGGAATTTGTCTGATTTTAATACCATAGCTTTATATACGATCTTTTTCCCTTCATATCGTTCCAAATGGTCCATCATATCCATATACCATATTCCAAACGTATTATCATCCAGTTCGATCGTATCTGATTTCAGGTCATAGGGAAGATCTTCTTCAAAGATCGTATCGATCTCTCCCTCTGCCGTTTCAAATACAACCTCCGTTTTGGCATTGACCGCTTTAATGTTTCTCCTGTAACTGCCCAGATTGTCTATGCAGTTATCACACCGGTTAAAGATGACCAGCTCCGACTTACGGATCATCTCTGCAACCATGGCTTTCATATTGTTATAATACATCGGAAATGTCTCCGCATTAATACAGGTGATCTGCTGTTCCAAAGTCCAATGGAACGGCATCTTTAATCCCTTCATATTCCACATACCATTATACTCGATCAGGATACGTTCCGGCGCATGCTTCTTTTCCAGCTCTATCAGTCTGGAAGTCTTAAAATCTGACTCATCCTCCAAAATTTCCACAACCGTTCTGGAGTTTTTCAGAATCTCCTCATCATACTCCACTTCTCCCTCTTCACAGAGAATCAGCAGCGTCGTACCTTTGATCTGAAAATAATTCTGCTGCAATGTATAATTGATGAATGTGGATTTCCCACTGTCAAGAAAACCATTGATCATATATACCGGTTTCATGCTTAGCCTCCCTTATCTGAATATTATATACAGGAAATTGTAACACTGTAATGCCCGGTTTACATTTCAAGGTATGCAAACCTCACTGGCATATTCCTTATCGGTGTTTGCGAAACTTCCAGTCTTCCATAATTAGTTGTGCAATATAGACCCCGCAAATGCCTAATATTACTTAGCAAACAGTTTCTTCAGATTCTCCTCCACCAGCTTGGATCCGATCACGCAGATCTTACCGGTTACCTGAGGCTGCCCTTCCCTGACGTCGCTTTCCCCTGGCACATAATCAAAATAGATCCATGTTCCATCCTCCGCAGGCACCATACCCTTCGCACGGAGAATAATGCCGAGATCCTTTGATTCGTCCAAAGTTTCAAGAATCGTCTCGATCTCCTGTTTTGAATATTTTGCAGGAGTCTCCATGCCCCAGCTGCCAAATACCTCATCTGCATGATGGTGTCCGTGATGATCATGGTCATGACATCCGCAGGTACAGCCTTCTCCATGATCATGATGATGGTGATGTTCATGTCCACCCTCCTCATGATCATGGTGATGGTGATGCTCATGTCCGTCCTCCTCATGATCGTGGTGATGATGTTCATGACCTTCCTCATGATCGTGATGATGGTGATGCTCATGTCCGCCCTCTTCATGGTCGTGGTGATGGTGCTCATGCTCCTCCCCTTCATGATCATGATGATGCTCATGCTCCTCCTGCACCTTCTTCAGGAGTTCTGTCAAAAGATCCTCTTCCTTCTCGATCGTCTCCCTGATCTTCGTTCCTGCAATCTCATCCCACGGTGTCGTAATGATGGTTGCTTTATCATTATGCTCCCGGAGCATCTCAACCGCCGTCTTTAACTTATCTTCCTTCATATTGCCGGTACGGCTTAAAATGATCGTTCCCGCATGTTCCACCTGATTGACAAAAAATTCGCCGAAGTTCTTGATATAAATTTTACACTTCGTTGCATCTACTACCGCAACCGCGCTGTTCAGTATCACCTGATCGCCAAGATTGGCATCCTGTACCGCCTTCACAACATCTGAAAGCTTTCCTACTCCGGAAGGTTCAATAATGATCCTGTCGGGCTGATATTTATCCAGCACCTCATGAAGCGATGTTCCAAAATCCCCCACCAGAGAACAGCAGATACATCCGGAGTTCATCTCTTTGATCTCGATACCCGCTTCCTGTAAAAAGCCGCCATCGATGCCGATCTCACCAAATTCATTCTCGATCAACACAACCTGCTCACCCTGATAAGCCTCCTTCAACAGCTTCTTGATCAACGTGGTCTTACCTGCTCCCAAAAATCCAGATACTACATCTACTTTTGTCATTTTCTTCACTCCCTTTAGACTTAATTATAATATGATTTCCGAACTTTCCACGACTTTCCCAATCCACTCATTTGTGCCCTACTTTAAGAATCCATCTACAATCTGTGCTTCCGCCTCTGCCTCCGTCAATCCCAGCGTCATTAGCTTGACCAGCTGCTCACCTGCAATCTTACCGATCGCCGCCTCATGGATCAACGCAGCGTCCACATGATTGGCTGTGATCTCCGGGATCGCCTGTACGCTGGCACGATCCATGATGATCGCATCACATTCCGAATGCCCGGAACAAAGATTGTTTCCATTGATCTTTGCCAGAAATACCTGTTTGGAATCATCTCTTGCTACGGAACGCGAAATGACATTCGTACCAGAGCCTTTTCCATTTAACTCAACTTCAAAAGACGTCTCCGCGGTCTGCTTTCCATGGGTCATCAGCTTTTCTTTGATCAACAGGGTCGCCCCATCTGCCAACACCGCTTTGGTTGAACGTCTGGTAGAATCCACACCCTTGATCTGCACGGTATCCATTTCCATATAAGCATCCTCTGCCAGATCAATCACCGTGGAGGGATTCATGATCCGCTCCCCGCTTCCGTCTCCCTGTCCGTAATGCTTCTCCACATAACGCACCTTGGAATTTTTTCCTACGTGGAATGTGTGAATACCGCTGTGTTCTGATGCCTGATCCCCGGCATTGTGAATACCGCAGCCCGCAATGATGGTTACATCACAGTTCTCGCCGATGATAAAATCATTATAGACCAGTTCTTTTAACCCTGTCTGGGACAATAACACCGGAATATGCACGCTTTCCTTCACTGTTCCCGGTTTGATAATGATATCGATGCCCGGCTTATCCCCTTTGGTTACGATATCAATATTGGCAGTCGTACCACGTCCGCCCGCCTGGCCATTGATCCGGAGGTTATAAGCGCCCTCCGGCACCTCATGCAGTCCGGCAACCTGCTCTAACAATGTTCTTTGTATGTTATCCATTTCTCCTCCAACTTTCCCTTTTACAACCATTCCAGGAAAGAAAACATTTTCTTTATACTAAAGCAGAGCAGACGCTCTCCCCGGTAAATAATCCGGGGTAAATCTCATCCTTGGACCCGGAACCAGCAATCTCTCCATCTGTCAATACCACGATCCTGTCAGCAATATTTAAGATTCTTTCCTGATGTGAGATGATCAAAATCGTCCCTTTCGTCCGTTCGCGCATCTTATCAAATACCTGGATCAGATTCTGGAAACTCCAGAGATCGATTCCCGCCTCCGGCTCGTCAAATACGGATACCTTTGTTCCCCTTGCAATGACCATAGCAATCTCGATCCGCTTCAACTCTCCTCCCGACAATGACGCATTGACTTCACGGCCAATATAATCTCTGGCACAGAGTCCAACTTCGGAAAGATAATGGCACGCTTCCCCTGTGGTAAGGGATTTTCCCGCCGCCAACGTAATCAGGTCCTTGACAGTGATTCCCTTAAATCTTACAGGCTGTTGAAATGCATAGCTGATTCCCAGTTTTGCATGTTCCGTAATATCCATGTTGGTAATGTCTTTTCCATCTAACAGGATACTTCCCGACGTAGGCTTGATGATCCCCGCAATCAGTTTCGCCAGTGTGGATTTTCCACCGCCATTAGGACCAGTAATCACGGTAAATCCATCCTCCAACGTCAGATTGATATTTTTTATTATTTCCTTATCCTTATTTTCCTCCGGGACCTGATAAGAAACGTTTCTTAACTCCAGCACTTTTCTTCTCCACCTGTTCTGATAATTTCATACTAGTCTTTCAGTCTATAATATCCGATTCCATAACCATATTTTTAATTGTTTTTGTTATAAAGAACAATGTCACAAGATCGGATATTCCGCTATATACAAGTCCGCAGCCAATCAGCACAAATACAACATCAACGATCCAAAGCGGCTCCACGATTAGCAGTATGCCAAATCCCATATTCAGCACTGAAAGAATTAAAATAATATACCAATATGCATACTTCATTCTAAGCATATCTATCGCGTTCTGCAACTTTACGATACCGCTGAACAACACGGCGATCCCCAGAATCGTCGGAATCAGTCCCTTGATCATCTCCACCCGTAATAAGGCAACCAACCCCAGGGAGATTGCAATTAATCCTATTACGAGATCCTTTCTATAAAAATCACGCACTAGGTCTTTTCTAAGATAACGGATCACAAATATAACGCCCACCAGCATAATCGCCGCACCGATGGCATAACAGATAAAATTAGAGGAAATATCCGGCCAGATGATCAGAACGATTCCGTAGATCAGACAAAACAGTGCCGGCAGAACGGAGCTTGATCTCAAATCTCTTAAACTCTCTTTAAGGATCTCCTTCTTATTGTCTTTCATGTCTGTCACCATTCCTTTCTTACAAAGAATCCCTCACAACGTTTTAGTATAACACTTTTTCCAGGTATAAACAATAGTTAAGAATTTGTAGTCTTTGCAACCCGGTTCAACAACAAATCAGTGCTTTCTTAGAAATTTGGCTGTGCAGACTATTTAAAATATAGTAAAATGTAATAAGATAATAAATCTGATACTGCTGCCGTAAAAGGAGACAAAGCCATGAAATCCACCCAAAACACCGCGCCAAATATCCTTACTCTTTTTATTCTCGGCTGGACCGGCATTTTGATTGCCGTACTCGATATTCCTTTAAAAACTTCCATCGCTTATCCCGCATTTATCCCCTTTGCAACGGAAGCGCCCAATACCGTTGATATGGTAATCAATCAGGTCATTGGCCCCGTCTTTACTCTGGATCTTATGCCGGATATACTGGCTTATATCCTGATTTTGATCTCCATAACCGGCCTTGGCAAAGTGAAAGGGTACTTTTACCGCCAGATCCCACTGATCATCCTATCCATGGGAATCTCCGCCGCAGATAAGATGCTGCCGTTTTATCTCAATGGTAATCTTCGTTTCCGTCTTGGCTATCTGTTTTATTTTCTTGCCTGCCTCGCAAAGATTGTTGCACTGTTTGAATATTCCTTCTGCTATACCCGGATGGAAGAATGCCGGGCCAATCACCGGGACAATACGGTAACCGTAATCTGTCTGATGATATCCTTTTTTACAGGCTTCATACATGATGTGCTCGCTTTTTATCAGCTAACGATCTCCTCTTATATTTATTATGCCGTCCATCTCTCTACATTATGCTATACTCTGTACCGCCTCTGGTCAAGGCGGCAGTATCTCAGGCAGACGCCCTAGTGTACTGTCTCATTGACATCCGGAAAAACTCCTCAGAGTACACTTGACACCATCCGAAACATTCACAGACAAACATAAAACAGCCGGTTTCCGTAATAAATGAAACCGACTGTTTTTGATATCTTCTTATAATAGGTGATTAAGCCCTTCCGCAGCACTTCTTATACTTTTTGCCACTTCCACAAGGACAAGGATCGTTGGGATACACCTTCTGTTCCTCCCGGTGAATTGTTGTAGAGGACTTCTGCTCTTTGTACAGCTTTTTCTTGGTCTCCGCATCGAAGATCTCGTCCCACTCCTCTAAACCATACAGCCATTCTGCATCCGCAGCAACCATATTCTTATAAAGAAGCTCTTTATCAAATCCGAGATTGACTTCTGTATTCTCATCCATCGTCTCAATCGGATTGGCTTCCTTTAAACTGTCATTGATTCCATCCAGAAATGCCACCATATGCTCCAGACTGATCTCATACTTTTCAGCCAGTTCCTTTACTGTTCCTCTGACCACCTCATCAGGATTCTTCAAAAGTTTGATATAGATATTTTTCTCTACACCAAAATAGATATCCCACATCTTCTGCAGCTGCATTCTGTCTGCGTTGGTATTATATGCTTTTGCTCTCCACTGTTCCAATAATGTCATTATTCTTTCCCTCTCAGTATCCTTTTATTTTGCAATCACAAACTGCTTTCTCAATTCGCCGTCCTTCACGACAGTCCTATTATACCGCAAATATTCCATGAAATCAATCCTCTGCACTACAGAAGATGCAATCGGGAGGGATTTACAAAAAATGCAAGCCCCTTATTTAGCAAAGCTGCCAGATAAGAAAAAGAGCTGTTTGACAGGATCAGCCCCCTGCATTT
>CAMWHY010000052.1 GCA_947174185.1 uncultured Lachnospiraceae bacterium
TGATATGAGAGTATCGTATTTAGAATTAAAAGTCAAGAATAAATCTTTTGATTAAAAAATCTTTCGATTTTTAAAAAATTATTCTTTATCCCAATAATTTGCCCTTTTAAGAGTATTATTACCCTCAAGAAGGGTATGGAGCGGATTATAATACACATACATATTATGATTTGGACGATCTGAAATAAACGTATTTTGTGCAATCATAAATAACCCCTTTTGGTTTCCTTATCAAAAGGGGTTATTCCATACAAACCTTTTTACTGAAAGATCACCGTCGCATCCGTTTTCTCTGTCTTAATGACGATATAGGGATAAGACGCCCCCGGCATAATATTCTCCGAAGCGGATGGGCCGATCAGCTCCGTATCAAATACCAACGCATTTTCCGTCATATAACAATCCTTTACCGCAATGCTGTATCCTCCGCTCTCCTGCTTCCCGTAGCCTGCAGCTATGTATAGATACTGGTCCGTCGTATAAGTCAGTTTAAAAGGATCTGCCTGTTTTCCGGTAATAAATTCAAGAAATTCCGGCGGTATCTCGTCCTCCGCCAGCACGGTAAATTCAACGTCACGAAGCCTCCTGTCGCTTCCCTCTTTGATCGTGCATCCCATCAGAAGCATTCCCGTCATGACCGCACATACAAGCAGCATTCCAAATCTTTTCCATTTTTCCATTCTATTTCTCCATTCTATATGCAATATCGTTTTATTTATTAAAATATGAGTGAAAGTGCCGTATTATTCATAAATTATTTTTAAGGAAGTGCTTTCATCAGCGTTTCCCAATTTATATGATAGAATACTTTCCAAATAAACAAAATTTTGGTATTCTATAGACTATGAAATGGATGACGTTACAACAGACATGTGAATATCTTTCAATTTCTGAAGCCACCGGCCGCAACTGGATCAGGCAGGGCAGACTGACCCCTGATGGTTACGATGACAAAAAAAGATACCGCTTCAAGCAGAATTCCATAAAAAAACTAAAAGAGAATCTACAACAGACCGGAAAATTAACAAAGCGCCGCAACAAAACGGCAATCTGCATACCCAGCGCTTATACAGATTACCTTGACTGCGATGAAGCTACTGCAAGGCAGCTGAACCATGTCATTGCTTACTGTCAGAGAACGGATGCGCCTTTACTCAAAACCATTGCCCATTATGCAGAAGAATTTTTTCGATCTGCCAATACCTTACACAAATATGCTCCTCTGGTAAGTGATCTACGTGCCCTTGCAACTGATCAAGAAGAACTATATGATTATCCAGCGCTGCCGTTCCAGCCCTATGAGGATCTTTTAGGCTATCTCTATATATCCTTAACGCAGCTTGACAGGCGCAAAAAAGCCGGTATCTATTATACGCCGTCTCCACTGGTAAAAAGGCTGATCGACCGTACTGCGCCACTTACCAAGGATATCAATATCTTTTTCGATCCGGCATGCGGAACCGGCAATTTTCTCTTACAGATTCTTTCTTATACAGAGAACAACGCCAAAAACAACAGTCAAAAAAGGGATGAAAAAATACAGCTCATTGGTCAGGATACTGATCCTGCCGCCATTGCTATTGCAAGAATCAACATTGCTTTAAATGCCCCAGACACAGAGATTGATACATTGCGCGAAAACATCCGTGTCGCCGATTCCCTGCTTCATTTTCCATCTTGTAAAAACACATTGATCTTCGGCAACCCTCCCTGGGGAGCGAGTCTCCCCTCCCGGAAGCATTCCGGTACAAAGGATTCTGCCGCACTATTTGTACAAAATTCCATCCGGCACCAGTCAGATAATGGCGTCATTTCCTTTTTGCTGCCTGCTTCTCTTTTCACGGCGGGACGGCACCGTGAAATGCGGAAAACGTTATTGGAAAACACACGGATGATATCGATCGATTATCTGATGCAGTCCTTTACCTTAGTGGACTGTCCCTCTGTCATCCTGACATTGCAAAAGGACCGTCGGCAGCCCGGAATCCACTGCTGTGACGTATTTAAAAAAACAGAACATTACACCATTCAAAACCGCAGTGTTCCTAACCCATCTTTCAAAAGCACTCATTCCGCTGACTATTTTCCCATGCTGCATGCAGATGATGCTTCCTATGATCTGTTTTGTAAGCTGGATTCTCTGGATCACGCCGCAAGGTTAAAAGGATCTGCCGACTTTGCACTTGGTATTGTAACCGGCGACAATAACAGATTCTTAATCCCTTCAGGTACAGACCATGCAAACACTACCGCCGAACCCATCATTCGTGGTTTTAACCTTAACAAATACCGACTGCACGGTCCATTTGATCAGATCCGATATACCCCGGAAATATTTCAGCAATGTGCAAAAGAAGATCTTTACCGTGCCAAAGAAAAGCTGTTATACCGCTTTATCGGAAAAACTCCTGTCTTTTCCTATGACGACCACGGTTACCTCACGTTAAACAGCTGCAATATTTTGATCCCACACATAGGCGGACTGGATATCAAATATATTCTCGCCGTACTAAACAGCGACATTGCGGCATTCTACTGGAGAATCGGATTTGACTCTGTAAAACTGTTAAAATCCCATATTGAAACACTGCCGATCCCCATAGCTTCTGCAGCGCAACAGCAGCGCATTGTCTCGCTTGTAGATAAAATTCTGACAGAAGAACAAAATTATGATATAATAACCGTAGAAGAAAAGTTTGACAAAGTCAAACATGGCGTGCGAAAGCACGGGCTTTCGAGTTTAGATGATATAATGAACAACATAGAAAATGAACTCTCCCAGCTATATGGATTGACTAAAGACGATTGTTCTCTGATACAGAAACGAGTATTAAATTAAAAAAAGGAACATTATATAAGTACATAGGATAGAAAGGAAACCATAACTATCATGATTAGAATATTCTTTGCATTATTATTTTTGTTCACCTTCCTGATCATCTCGATCATCATTCAGCTGATCGAGGAGCTCATCGGACTGTTCAGTAAAAAGGCAAAGGCACTAAGCTCCCTTGCCATTGTAAAGTGGGCTTTTCGGGTGATTATCTTTATATCAGGCACGAAACTAACCGTAATAGGTGAAGAAAATGTTCCAAAAGAGGAATCCGTTCTTTACGTCCTGAACCACCGTGGATATTTTGATATTCTGCTCACCTACACCCGCGTACCGAGACCTACAGGCTATGTAGCCAAAAAAGAAATGCTCAAATATCTTACTCTGACTAAATGGATGAAAAATCTGTACTGTGAATTCATGGACCGTTCCGATCTAAGAAAAGGAATGGAATCCATTAACAATTGCGCTGAGAAGATCAAAAAAGGAATATCCATTGCAATCTTCCCAGAAGGCACCAGAAACAAATCCGATGCGCCGCTTTTAGATTTTCATAAAGGAAGCTTCAAGATTGCAGAAAAAACAGGCTGCAAAGTCGTTCCCGTTGTTCTAAACAATACGTCAGCAGTCTTTGAAGATCAGTTTCCACTGATCAGAAAACAGCACGTCGTTTTGGAATACCTTCCCGCCATTGACGTTGCCGCCATGGACCGCGAAGAAAAAAAGCAGCTTTGCGATATGGTCAAGACACAGATGGAGGAAACTTATTTAAGAAATCAAAAACTAATATGATATCAAAAATGATTTGTTATCAAAATTTATTTTGTTATCACTGGTAAAAGCCGTTTCCCTAGAAGTATCGCCAACGTCATCTTAATCAGGTCTCCCGGCAATGGCAGGAGGATAAACGGCACCAACAATGATCCCATTGCTACCGGATTTCCTAGATAATATCTGGCAATGATCCAATAATAAATGATTCCAAATGCATACCAGACAATCAGTCCCACGAGATCACCCACCAGCAGTCTTTTCCAGGAAGGCTGCTGGTTTTTATGTACAATCATTCCAATAAAGAACGCGGCAAAGATAAAGCCGATCAGATAGCCAAACGTAGGCTGGAATACATAAGTAAAACCTCCCCCTCCGGTAAATACCGGCACACCGCAAAGTCCGATCAGTACATAGACCAGAACACTTCCCGCAGCATATTTTGCCTTCAACAGGGTTCCTGCCATCATGACAAAAAATGTCTGAAGAGTAAATGGAATCAACGGCATTGGCACCTTGATAAACGCACCGACAGCAATCAGCGCAGCAAATAATGACATGAAAACAAGATTTTTTGTACTTTTCATTGTAAACCGCCTTTTGTATTTGATTTACAATCATACTAGCATCACAAAATCATATTGTCAACACATTTTATTTTTGCTTTGACAATTTTACTTTTTTTGGTATGAATCATCTAAACGTTAAAACGGTTTCTTTTTGTTTTTTTTATATTATGTTATACTAAGTTTAGACTGTTTAAGAAAGGACGTTATCTGATATGACCAAGGATTCCATACTCGCTATTCTGCGGCAGGAAAAAGATTATATCTCCGGAGAAAAGATCAGTCAGGCAATCGGCGTCAGCCGTGCCGCAGTGAATGCAGCGGTCAAATCCCTTCGCGCGGAAGGCTATAAAATCCTCTCCACCACAAACAAAGGATATCTGCTGACCGGCTCTCCCGACCTGATCAGTATCGGAGAACTGATGCCTTTCCTGCCGGAAAAACGAACAGATCGTATCTTATGTCTGGATACCGTCAACTCCACAAATAAATATCTGCGTGATCTTGCTTATGAGGGTGCACCCCATGGACAAGTCGTATTGGCCAATAAACAGACAGATGGCAAAGGGCGCTCCGGAAGCTCCTTTTTCTCCCCCAAAGATCAGGGCATCTATCTTTCCTATCTCATTTTATGTGATGAAGCATTTCCAGAAACCACTGATCTAATGGAATCCAAATATGATCCTGCAGCATCCGGAAAAACGAATCCTTATTCAACTCTGTCCGCATGGGTCCCCGTTGCCGTCTCTGATGCCATAGAAAAAGTCTGCGGTGTCCGTCCGCAGATCGGGTGGATCAATGATATTCTTTTTCACGAGAAAAAATGCGGCGGCATTCTGACAGAATTATCGATTGAGAGTGAGACAGGTCAAATACAATCCATTGTCATCGGAATAGGTTTAAACATTACAGAAAAGAAAAATGATTTTCCAAAAGAGATCCGGGAAAGTGTATCTTCTTTGTCACTGGAGTTAAAGCATCCCGTCAACCGCGCACAGTTAGCGGCAGCCATGATCGCTTCTTTAGATCAGCTCTGTCTGGATTTTCCAAACAGGAAGGAACGCTATCTATCTGCTTACCGGACACATTGCTCCACCTTGAATAAAACTGTCAACATCTTACGCTCCGGCAAGGAACTGACCGCCACTGCCACGGCAGTCAACGACGATTTTTCATTACAGGTCACATATCCGGATGGAAGCACAGAAGAACTCTTTACGCGCAAATAAAACGACCTTAAAATGCCAGCTGAACCAGCAGCATATAACAAACCGTTCCGCCGGCAATCGATATCAGCATCTGCCTTTTCCAAAGATGAAGTGCCACTGTAACAATGATTGCGATCAGCTCCGGTAATCCATGACTCCCTCCAAGAATATCAACATTCTTCAGGCAATAAACCACCAGCATACCAAAGATGGCAGCCGGCAGGGCTTTCCCCAAATATTGTATGTACTTGGGCGTCGGTTTCCCTTCCCTGAAGATTAGAAACGGCAGAAACCTTGTCGCCATCGTACCAAAAGCACAAATTGCAATGGTAATGATCTTTTGCATTAATGTCATGACAAACCACCCGCCTTCTCAATCGGACTACGAAATGCCGTAAGGCAGAGCAGAATACACAGCATACTTGGAATCAGGAAAGAATCTGCGCCAAAGATCAACCGGCAGACCACAGACGCCAACAGTCCGATCCACGCCGTATAATGCTTCTTTTCTTTCAGCCATTGTTCCAGAAAGATCA
This sequence comes from uncultured Lachnospiraceae bacterium, assembly GCA_947174185.1. Lineage (GTDB taxonomy): Bacteria > Bacillota > Clostridia > Lachnospirales > Lachnospiraceae > NK4A136. The sequence goes on from CAMWHY010000052.1 coordinate 5,915, forward strand.
CGACAAACATTGCTGTCATTACAAAATCCAGTCCTTTGGTATCAAATGTGATCAACGAGCCCAAGATACCGCCAAGAGTCGAACCTGAGAACCAGTAGAAATGATTGAGCAGCGTCACAAAGAACATAAACCAGCCTCTATCCACACCCTCCGGGATTTTTGCAGTATAGTTGATAGAAAACGATTCGTCACACATGCCAAAAATCAAATAAAAACGCTTCCAACCCATCCCTCTGAACTTATCCAGCATGGAGATCCCATAAAACAGATGGCGTGCCTGAATCATCAGTGCCACCAGCAGCGTCTGCAACGGCGCAAAGGAACTCATCAGCATAGAAACCGCTATAAATTCCAGCGACCCGCCAAAAATCACCAAACTCATCAGCATAGGATACCAAAAGCTGAATCCCGATACATTCATATAAATGCCATATGCCAAACCTAAAAACCAAAATCCCGCAAAGATTGGTATCGTGAATGGGAAGGCCGCCCTTAATGCATTCAGCCGAACGTTTTCCTTTTTCATTATCATCCTCCGAAAATACTTATGATCCTCTCTATGACAGTAAAAGCCGCCAACCCGATCTGATTTCAGTCTACCACACTTTACACAAGTTTGTCAGTATAATTATGATGATTCTCCTTTTCTATATTTATTTATATTCTTCCTTTGGTACATAAACTGCGAATGTCACTGTGCCGTCCGCATTTAACCAGAACGTCTCCATACGCAGATCTTCCATTCCATCTTCTGAAGCAGACCATCCAAAACATCCCGGAATAAATCCATATGAAAACTCCGGATATTCCTCAATACAGTCTATCACGTTAAAACTTCCACTTCCGGCGCCTCCATTTTCCAGATCATAGGAATAATGGAGCATTCCATCCTCATCAGGCGTCACTATCTGCACCGTTGATTCAAGACAATCTGCATATTCATCAATACTGTCGCCGCTTAACATCGCTATTCTCACCTGCATGATATAGGTCTGTATCTTAGTTGCTCTTTCAGCAGCCGCGTCTATCTCTGCCTGTGTCAGGTTTCCTGCCGCTGCTTCCTGCAGTGATGTCAGTTGCATGTCAACTGCTTCCTGAATCAACGCAGCCTTTTCTTCCTCTGTCATATTCAGCAACAAATAAGGGGATCCTATGTCAGATTCCTGCCCTATGTCTTCTTCATCAACATTCTCCTCTGTCATATCCGGCACATCCACAGCCTCCAAAATCCTCTCTGCTTCTATCGGGTTCGCCTTGGCAGGATCTAGCGGCAGGGAAAACAATGCGTTGACCTTTCCATAGTCCGGATTTCTGGACAATTCTCCTGTTTCCCGATCAAACAGGTATGCCTGGTTATCATAAAATGTACTTTCACTGACGCACAGATATAGCTCACGGTCTGCAAATACTTCCATATTGTGACATTCACTCAAACGATACAGAATACCATTTTCAACCACATCCATATATCCTGCCGTGCCGTTCTCTCCCGTCAATGTAATCGCGTTGTACCAGACCGGATCATATCCTCTGACCGCCGGGGTAACAAAAAATTCAATATCTCCATATGCATCTGCAGAAGTATCCGCCATCGGCGAACCGTCTAAATTTTCAATCGCAACTACCGTATAAGTGCTGTCCCTCTCTACTTCTTGTCCATTCATGAATATGCTGCTTGACAGTCCCTTTCCGGTCACTACACCCAAAAAAGTAATGCGATACCCGGCAATCTCCTGCACCTCATTGACCGTAATTGCATCCTCTCCGGCAAATGCCTCCGCCAATACCCCACTCTGATGTTCCGCCACCTGCTGCGGCAAAAGATATTTCCACGCCGCGACAGCAGATATGGAACTGATGCAAAGCACCGCCGCAACAATCACAGCCGCTGCATGAAATTTTCTTTTGTTTCTGTTCTTGCTGGATCTTTTTTGATGGATCATTTCTTCTCTCTTCAATTTATTACGCTCCTTTGCTTTTAATAAGAGCTGTTCATTCAGCTCCCTGCTGGGAATTTCCTCAGCAGTCAGGGCGCAAGATAAAACTTTACGAAACAAATCATCATCTGTCGATACTTTATCTATTCTTTCTTTGTTCATATCCGGAACTGTCCTTTCTCTTTCACTAATTTCCTTCGCAATTTTTTCCTTGCCTGATGCAGCCTGCTCTTTACCGTACCGGCGGGAATAGATAACAGTCTTCCAATCTCATCTATTCCCAGACCCTGCATATAATACAAAAGCACCACGATCCGATAATGATCCGGCAGATTTTCAATCTCCTTCCTGATCTTTCTTCTCTGCTCAGCCGCCAGATATACTTCCTCCGCTGTCTGCCCAACATCTACTGCTACGATCTCCTGCTTCTCCAGCTCTAATAAATACCCTCCCGTGATCCGGCTTCTCCAGGCTTTTTTCCGTATCTTGTTATGCCAAATCTTCACTGCTGCTGAAAGAAGGTAGCCTTTTACATTATCCTTCTCATTCAATCTCTCTACCTGCTCCATCGCAAGCAGGAAGGTATCCTGATACAGATCGTCCGCATCAGCAGAATTTTTTGTCAGATACTTACAGAAAGAATAAATATCCTTACCGTAATCTGATATGCATTGTTCCAATTCCTTAATTGTCATTTGAATCTCCGCTCCCAAATTTTGGGGTAATCTTATCGCCCTTCAATGATATATTGTCATAAACAATTTTTTGGTTCTAACAATTACAATCATACTTGACATTTTTTTTATTTTTATTAAAATGGTTCTAATATCCGAAAGCAGGAGAAGTTTATTGACATTATGCTGCAGGGATTGACAGAAACTGAGTGAAAACAACAGAGGAGAATGCCATATGATCTATAAGTTTATGATTTGTTTTCTGGCAGGAATAGGAGCCGGTCTTGGCACCGGTTTTGCAGGCATGAGCGCTGCCGCTGTAATCAGCCCCATGCTCATTACGTTTCTGGGACTTCCTGCCTATGAAGCAGTGGGAATTGCCCTGGCCAGCGATGTTCTAGCCAGCGCCGTCAGCGCTTATACCTATGGAAAAAACAAAAATCTGGATATCCGCAACGGTCTTGTAATGATGTTTACCGTGCTGCTGTTCACTTTAATAAGCAGCTGGACGGCAAGCAAGGTTCCGAACACTACCCTGGGCAGCCTCTCCGTTTTTATGACTCTGTTGATGGGTATTAAGTTTATTGTAAAGCCGGTTATGACCACCAAGGAATCCATGAACATGGTCAGTGGAAGAAAACGGGTGATACAATCGATTCTCAGCGGAACCGTCATCGGATTTATCTGCGGCTTTTTCGGTGCAGGTGGTGGTATGATGATGCTGCTGATTCTGACCAGCGTTTTGGGATATGAGCTGAAAACAGCAGTTGGAACCAGCGTGTTTATTATGGCTTTCACAGCCTTGACCGGTTCTGTCAGCCATTTTGTCATCGGCGGGATGCCCGATCTTTGGAGTCTGCTTTTCTGTGTGGTCTCTACGCTGTTATGGGCGAGGATCGCCGCTAAATTTGCCAACAAGGCCAGTGCCATCACATTGAACCGGGCTACCGGCGTGGTACTGGCAGTGCTGGGAATCGCTATTATTACGGTGAATTATGTCATCTTTTAGGAGGCTCTGATCTACTCTTTGCCGTCCCAACAGTATGTACAAAGCTTACACTTGTCAATACCGACGGCATCCAGCATGTCATCCAGCCGGTTAAAACGAAGTGTGGTAAAGTTCAGTTCTTTCCTGATCTCCTCTACCATACGTTCATATTCCTCTGTCTCAGGATCAGAATATTTCTGCAGGACTTCATCCGTCACATTACCATTTTCCAGGCGTGCGATCACCCGTCTGGTGATCAGATCCATCTCCGAACTGGAACGTGAAAAATTCAGATATTTACAACCGTATAAAAGCGGCGGGCAGGCAGGACGGATATGTACCTCTTTTGCGCCGCATTCATATAAAAATTCCGTCGTCTCACGAAGCTGCGTACCGCGTACGATCGAATCATCGATTAAAAGAAGGCTTTTATCCTTGATAATATCCTCAACCGCCAGAAGTTTCATCTTTGCAATCAGATTCCGTTCACTTTGTATCGTCGGCATAAAGGAACGCGGCCAGGTAGGCGTATATTTGATAAACGGTCTGGAAAAGGGAACTCCCGACGCATTGGCATATCCAACCGCATGCGCCGTTCCGGAATCTGGTACACCGGCTACAATATCAGGTTTGATATGGTCCCTCTGCGCCATCTTTTCACCGCAGTTATAACGCATCTGCTCTACACTGACGCCCTCATAAGAGCTTGCCGGATATCCATAATATACCCAAAGGAACGTACAGATCTTCATATCTCTGCCGGGGTCAGACAGCGTCACACAGTTCTTGGCTGTCAGCACAACAATCTCACCCGGTCCCAATTCCTTATATAATGTATAATTTAACTTCTTAAAAGCAAAGTTTTCAAAAGAAGCGCAGAACGCATCCTCCTTACGTCCGATCACAACTGGTGTACGCCCCATCTTATCCCGGGCAGCATATACCCCCTGCTGATTCATCAGAAGAAGCGACACAGAACCATCCACCTGATCCATCGCATAGCGGATTCCCTCGATCAGATTCTGCTTCTGGTTGATCAGGGAAGCAATCAGTTCTGTCGCATTAATATCCCCGCCACTCATTTCCAAAAAGTGAGAATGTCCGCTATTAAAAAGCATCTCCGACAGCTCTCTGACATTATTGATCTTACTAACTGTTGTCAGTGCATACGTACCGTGATGGGAACGGACGATCAGCGGCTGCGGCTCATAATCAGAGATACAGCCGATTCCAAAGTGACCTGACATCTCCTGCATATCCTTATCGAATTTCGTCCTAAAGGGAGAGTTCTCAATATTATGAATGGCGCGGTTAAATCCGTCTTTCCCATAAACTGCCATTCCACCTCGTCTTGTCCCTAAATGGGAATGATAATCTACCCCGAAAAACAGATCGAATGTACAGTTTTCCTGTGCTGCTACTCCAAAAAATCCACCCATGTTTTTTCCCTCGCTTATGTAATAGTATTTTAGGTAATAGTATTTAGTTAATGGTTGGTTCAGTTTATATATAATTCTTCATAATATGATCAACAGAACAAATCATATCCTGCTGCAGTTCCAGATCCAATGTGTCAGCCATTTTTTGATAATATGCCAGCACATCCGTCCTATCCTGAGGTTTCATCCTTCTCACATCTAAAACGTCAGCCTCCATCAGATCACCCGGTTCAAATTTATCCAGACCGGCACCGTACTCCCTCTTATTCTCCTTTAAAAGCTTCTGCGCGGTGGGTGTCAACAGCCAGCAGAACAAAAGGTCGATATCCTCCTTAGAAAACGCCGCGTTCTCTATATAGATACCGTGAAATGCCGTCAGGTTTCTGATCATCATTTCATTGCGTACCACCTTGATCCTATCCCTGCTGAATGCTGCTAACCAGATCGGGGCAGGCGCTTTATTCTCTATCGCATACCATGGACTGCGATGGCTGGTCAGATATCCTTCGTGGATTCCATTCTGCTCTCCATAACGAATATAAGCCTTGTCCTGTCCGGTATGCGCATACACGCCGTTAAAGATTGTAACCTTCCTATTTTCCTCATACAGACGGCGATAGACATCTTCATTAAAAATAAGATTCTTAACATCGGAAGCCTTTGCCACACAGGGAAGGCATACCTCTTTGCTTAGATGATGCCTGCAGATCATCTCCTTAGATAAAACGAAAAACTGATTGCTGCCGGTAGCGATTCCTCTGCTGACCCTGCCAATCTTTTTTAATTGTATCAGATTTTGCCTGTTTGTTACAAGAGCTTCTTTTAGAAAATAAGAAAGCCATTTTTCATGACAATCAAGCTGTTTTCCCGGAATTGCTTTGGAATTGCGCTCAATATCCTCCCAGTTCAGTTGTTCTAAGGAATGTATTTCACTAAAAATTACAGTATTTTCCATCCTCCCGCAGTTTTTGAGCTGTCCGTCTTCCGTCGGCTTTTCAAGCAATAAAATACAGCATGTCGTAATAGCGTCTTCAAACACCCTGACACTGCTGTCAAATTTAATGATATATTTTAAAACTCTTTTTTCCAGAAAATATCTTTTTACAGTTTCTCCGTAGCCCGTATTTAAAAATTCATAGGGCATGATATAAGCGCATCGTCCGCCCGGCGCCAGTTCATAGATACTTTTCACCAGAAAATAGGAACTGGCATTGCAATATCCGCTAAGGGTAATCCCATATCGTTCTGAAAACAAGTTTCTAAGCTGCTCTCTGTCTGGTATCCGCTGAAATTTATGATACGGAGGATTGCATATGATCGCGTCATACTGATTTTTCGTTTTCGCCTTTAAATAATCTTCAATACATAAATTAAGACTACGTACATCAAGGGAACTACGACTTTTTAAATGATTCTGAAACCGTTCTGCCATATTAAAATCGATCTCATATGCGGTAACAGACAATTCTCCCGTGTCAGACATTGAAGGAAAAAGCCTTATGACTTCCCAAAGAAATATTCCTTCCCCAACCGCAGGATCGAGGATCGTTTTGGGCTGTTTCTCCAATACCCATTTCGCCATAAATTCCGCAACAGGACGGCTGGTAAAGAATTGTCCATATTCCTTTTTATATTCTTTCTCAGCCCATCCTGCCGCATTAGGCATATTCTATAACTCCCCTCATTAGAAGTTCTTTTCACACTAATAACCATGCCTCTTGCCGCAGGCACAATATTTGCAAAACGAATTAATTCGTTTTTGAAAAATTCTCTGATTTTTCAATCTACTACGGGCGCAGAAATAATCAGCGTCATGTCCCCCTGCAGCCTGCACTCCGGAAGTCCGTTCGGAACAATAAAATGCGCGCCTTTCTTTACCATGACTCCATTGGCAAGACCGTCTCCCTTGATCACGCTCATGATCAAAAACGGATGACTGTTATCGATCAACGTCGGTTTTGTAACTTTCAGCTTCCATACAATATAGCGGTCGTTAGCAATTAGCTGCTGAAGTTCATCGTCCTTTTCTTCCAAATGGATGACGTCCTTTTCACAAAAAATATTCGGCGTTGTCAGCACATCTATTCCCTGCTGGATATGAAGCTCGCGCGGCACGCCGTCGGAAAGTCTGTCATAATCATAAATCCGATAGGTCACATCGCTGTTCTGCTGCGTCTCAATCAACAAAAATCCGCCTTTGATTGCATGCAGCGTCCCCGGATCGATCTGCACAAAATCACCTTTTTTGACGGGGACTTCGTTGATGAGCTCATCCCATTTGGCATTTAAGATTTTCTCCTCTAAATCCGCACGATCCTTCGCCTTATTGCCCATAACAAGCGCAGCATTCTCCGGACAGTCCAGTATATACCAGCACTCCTTCTTTCCAAGGGAATTTTCATGTTCCTTGGCATAGGAATCCTCCGGGTGCACCTGCAGGCTTAAATCTTCTCTTGCGTCGATCAGCTTTACCAGCAGTGGAAATTTTTCCATATTCAGATTACCAAACAGTTCCGGCGTTTCTTTCCATAATTGCGACAATGTCTTGCCCTTATATACACCGCTGACAACCTCAGAGTCCACATCGGGATCTGCTGAAACTGCCCAGCACTCTCCGATATGATCTTCCATTCCCGTTTCATAACCCCATTCTGTCTTTAAGCGGTTACCACCCCAGATACGTTCCACAAACCGTGGTTTTAAGTGTAATATCTGTCTTGGCTTCTGGTTGATCGAAAGATTCGCTCCATTACATTCCGCCGTTTTCTGAAACCAGAATGCAGAATCCTTCGCAATCCTCTGCTGCGTGGCAAAATCTACCCAGATCATCCCAAACCGCTCGCTATAGCCTTTTTCCCATTCAAAATTATCAAGGAACGTCCATTGGAAATATCCTCTCACATCAACGCCTTCATCCGCCGCTTTCTGTAGCGCAGAGAGATACTGGTCTAAAAATTCGATTCTTTCATTGTCATGGATCCGTCCGTCAATTGCAACATTATCCGCACAGGAAACTCCATTTTCCGTAATATAAATCGGAAGACCATATCTTTCATAAACAAATCTGACAGCCCAGTACAGACACTCAGGGGTATTCGGCCACTTGGATGCCGTCATCGGCAGACCGTCAGGAGTTGCATCCCATACAGGCTCTCCGTCTTTCCCCGCGCTGATGTAATAACCATTATAAATATTCTGACCCATAAAATCCAGCGGCTGATGAATCAGCTTCATATCCTCTTCCGTGATCTCCGGCAGATATTCAGCATATTTTTTCAATCCTTCTTCCGGATATTTTCCTAAAAATACCGGGTCAGAAAACCATGATACATTCCATGACCAGTTGTCCAGTGATTGATAAAATCCAAAATATACCTTCTTTGCTGCCGCAATATCCTCCGGTTTATCGCTTGCCGGTATGGCAACGCCGCAGGTAGGTGCATAACCGATCTGAATCTCTTTCTTTGCATATTTACGAAGGTTGATCACCGCTTTTCCGTGGGCGCGGAGTGCATTGTGGGCAATCTGAAATACTTCTTTGGTCGGCAGCTCCTTACCCGGCGCATGAACGCCTCTGTCATAGCCAAGTCCGACAAAGCATTGCGGCTCATTTAACGTAATAAAGTAATCGCAGATATCCGTAAAATTTTCTGCAATGACTTTCGCGTATTCCCCAAACCATTCGATCACGTTTTCATTCAGCCATCCGCCCTGATCCTCCAACGCCTGCGGAAGATCCCAGTGATACATAGTCAGATACGGAACGACACCGTTCTTCTTCATCTCGATGATCATGTCGCGGTACATCGTTATCGCCTTCTCATTTACTCTGCCAGTCCCTTCCGGCATGATGCGCGGCCAGCTTACAGAAAAACGGTAAGCTTTGATATTCAGATGCTTCAGCATCCTGAAATCTTCCGCATAACGATGCATATGGTCACAGGCAGTCAGAGCATTTCTTCCATCCTGGATCTTGCCCATCGCCGGCATATCATCCCAAATATTTTTTCCTCTGCCGTCTTCCGGATCAGTCCCTTCTATCTGATACGCACTGGAGGACACGCCCCACACAAAATCATCACGAAACATAGTTTTCTTTGTCCTTTCCGTTAATTTATACTCCGATTTACATAACTCTTCGTTTGAACATTCATGTTCCAAAAAAAGCATAAATGCAATCATTTTTGGAACATGAATGTTCAAACTTCAGGTTATGTAAATCTCATCGGTATATTTCCTCAATCCAAATACATCTTACAGAATATTTAACAGGACGCAATGACCGACACCAGATAAAATTCGACTACGTCGTCTTCATGCGTCTCCTCAATCCGGATCACCAGATCATGCTTTTTATTCTCTCCGTGATAAAGCACCGTCTCAAGGGCAAGATTATCACCCCAGTCCAGCTCAAAATTGGCATCCAGAATCACGGCATGCTCCTCGTCGCCATCCAAAATCGCTTTAGCAATCGGCGCAGGCTTTTTAACTGACTGACGAAACTGCACTGCAATACCGCTTCCTTCCACACTAAAATGGATTTCAGCCCCCTTTTCCTTTGCCGTCCATCCGCCCTTATATACATCCGTAAAATAGTCCTTCTCCCTCGTATCCGCCACGAATCCCTGCATCTTAGGAGTACAATCCTTACACTGATATCTGGTGGAATGTTCGTAGGCGTCTGCTGTCATCGGGGCAGGCATTGCGGCCTCCTCCTCTACCGTGTCCTTTTCCCCATCGATCTGTTCCAGATAATAGGTAATGACATCCGTCAGCATCTGGTGTCCCCGATCGTTTGGATGCAGATCATCCTCTGTGACATCCCTGCTGTCAAAATTGCCTGCCATCATTTTTGCATAAATAGTGGACTGCATGCTGACGCAAGGAAGCTGATAATATTTTCCCAGTTCCAGGTGAATTTCCTCCGCTGTCTTTCCAACATCATATTGGATATTATGTATGATCATCACAGCGGGAGCTGATTCATTCCCATAAAGATAACGTAGCAGACCTTCATAGGTCTCCTGATAAAATGGAGTATTTTCATCATTGACTGAAAATTCCACAAAGACCAGATCCGGATGATAAGCAAGCACGTCCTGACCTACTCTGGCAATCCCAAACTGCGATGTTGTTCCGCCGATACCGGCATTCACATATACCACCTCGGCTTTGGGATATCTTTCCTTCCACCACAAATAAGTCAGATAGGCATAACATTTTTCATGCACCGTTGCAAGACACCCCTGGGTAATCGATCCTCCCAAAAAGGCAATTGTAACCTTTTCACCTTTCTCTGCCCGGCGCATCACCTTTTTTATCCGCTCCCAGCAGCCACGGTTCACCATACCGTCTGACAGGGACAATGTAAAATCTTTTTCCGTCATTTTTCCTTTGCTCCTTTCCAAAGTTATGAATCTATACAGTTTTCCCGATCTCTTTCTGAATAACCCGCCCGATCAGGATGTCAGCTGCATACCACCATAATCCCGGTACGATCATGACGCTCCACGGCATCAGATAGACAACCAATAACGCTGCCGCAATCAGTCCCACCAATACTATGGTCGTAAGCAGATGACGAAATGTCATGTAAAATGATATCTTAAAAATTTCAAAAAAATTACCTTCAAAAATTCGGAGACAGGGATAATAATAACAATTTAGTCCCAGCGCAAAAATCAGGATTCCGTATAAAACATACGATATCATCAGCGCATATTCTGCTTCATATCCATACAAATAAATACAGTCAAAGATCAGCCATGCAAAAAAAATAAGATTCACAATCTGCATCGGCAATGCCGTTTTCCAATCACTTTTAAATCCGGCAAAAAATTCTTTCGTAATATAACCTTGATTTTTTCTGGTCTTTTCTGCGGCACGTGACGCGCCTATAGCCGAACATCCCATGGTAATTAGCGGAATGGACGTTACCAGCCAGAGCAGACCTGTCCAAATGATATTTCCCAATGTATTCATAAAGCTGGAATATGGTCCCTCCAGCCCAAAAAAATCTTTCAGTTTACGGTCTTTTTGTTTCTCGGTATTATTATGTTTTTCTCCATCATTTTTCATTTACGCCTACTTTACTTCTCTAAGAAGCAGCTAAAAGTTCTTCTCACACTAATCCCCATGCCGCCTTTGGCAGCTTAAATAGAAATGAAAAACGCCGCTTTTGCGTTTTTCGGTGTGAGACTTAGAACTTCTCTGCGAAGCAGCCCTTGCTGCGAGCAGTTAGAAGTTCTTCTCACACTAACGCCCGCACCCTGTTGGATGCGGGCATCTCTATCAGCTTATTTTATAATACATTTATTTAAAGTAGCTGTCCAGACCATCCTGAATCTGCTGCTTATATGTCTCCTGGAACTGAGCCGGCGTTACCTCGCCAAAAAGGAAGGAATCCCAATCATACTCGATGCCGAGGTTCTGCCACAAATCAAACGCTTCATGCATACCTGCATCAAACATTACCTGGAAGTTCGCGTCCTGCAGCTCTACCTTAGAAGCTGTGGACTGATACCACCACCAAAGAGCTTCCCGATCGTCACGAACAGTGGTATCTCCGTTATAATAATTGCAATAATCATAAAATACATTATATACCAGCTCCGGATCCTTGATGCCTACCGGAATCATATAGTAAGATCCGCTTGTCAGCTTCTGCGCATTGGTCTCTGCATTTCCGCTGGGACCTACCGGCCATGCTACATATGCTGTATCAAACGATACGCCTACCGTACCGTCTGTCGGGTAATCATTGTTGCCGGCTGCGATCCATGCTGCGCTGGGCCAGAAACCAATATTACCGCTTGTATAGACATTACGTCCGATATCGCCGTTATCCCCTTCTGTCGCAGGATAACAGTAACCATATACATTATACATATCAGATAACTGCTGAAGCGCTTCTGCAACCTTCGTATCTGTTATCGTTTGTGTTGTGCCGGAAGCAATCGTTGCACCATTACTCATTAAAAGACACATTGCTACATCCGGGCCAAATCCTGCAAATCCATACTGGTCGATGGCGCCATCGCCATCTGTATCCTTTGCAAGCGCTGTTGCATATTCATTAAACTTATCCCATGTCCACTCGCCTTTTGCGTAAAGATCACGGGGATCTTCCAGACCTGCATCCTTAAGCATCTGCACATTAAATGCCAACGGATAGGTAGCTTCTACAGTAGATTCTGCCGCTACCGGATGAAGCAGGCATGCCGCGTCATCACCAAGCTGTAAGTAACTCATATTAACCTGATCTGTAAACAGATCCGAATCTGCCGGAAGTACCGTCTTTAAATCAACGCAATATCCGTTCAATGCAGCAGGAACACCCATTACAAGGTCAACCAGATATACATCTGCATCAGGAGAACCCGCTAAGATAGAGTTATTGATAGATTCTTCCTGTCCGGTATAAGTTAAGTTAATCCACTGAAGTTTAACACCATACCTCTCTTCAATCGCCGCCACTACGTCAAATCTCATCTGATCTGCAACCTTGATCTCACCATCCTCCGTATATGCAAAGGTAGGATCGTCATCCAATGCCGTGTCATCGCTATCATAATAACGATCCCACCAGCATGCCATCAAAATCACTCTATTGCCTTCAGAATCATAATGAGCATAGCCATCTGTTGATGCAGCGCCCTGATTCGTTGCTCCCGGAGTACCATCTCCTGTTCCTGTGTCATTGTTTCCACCGCTACATGCAGCAAGGGACATTGTCATCATTGCCGCAAGACCAAGAGCCAGAAATCTCTTAAATCCCTTCATATTATTTTATACCTCCTTTTTTATTTTACGGCGTATGGTTCTTACAGAAATGTATCCCCATACGCCTTTCTTTTAGATGAAAACTAGTCTGCCGCCTGACCTACAGTCACACTATAAACTTCCCAAGCCGTATCAGACTCTGCCTGCATCCTTGCACCCCAAGCGCTTACGTCGTCGCCGCAGAACTCTGCGATCTGCTCGTAAGTCACCTGACATACACCATTGTTGCATGCAGCTGTTCCATTATTGCCGTCGCCAACTCTCATCCAGCCTTCTGACGAATCCGGCATAACGATCCAAAGATTACCTGATTCACTTGAATAGTTAAGCGATACAACACTGCCCGGAACCAATGCATCTATAATCTCCTGCGGCATATCAAGACC
>CAMWHY010000053.1 GCA_947174185.1 uncultured Lachnospiraceae bacterium
CTATATGGGTGTCCGCAAACTGAAAAAGGAACTGAAAAAGGACGGTATCAAGTTGTATTCCTTTGCCCCTCTGGAGCAGCGAGTGGAATCCCTGTCGTTTAATTACCGGAATCACCAGAAGATTACGATCATAGACAGTACGATTGCCTATACGGGCGGCGTCAATCTGGCGGATGAGTACATCAATCAGTTGGACCGTTTCGGACATTGGAAAGACAGCGCCATTCGTATGGAGGGGGAAGCAGTGTACAGCCTGACGGCTACCTTTTTGACAATGTGGCAGCATTCCGACAAAAAGCAGGAAAATATTGAGCAGTATACGCCGAGATGGGAGACCAAAGGAACGGGATTTGTGCAGCCGTTTTCAGGCGGACCGCACCGCAATTCCAATAACCCGATCTGCGGGGTTTACAGCAGGCTGATCAATAAGGCAAGGGATTATGTCTATATTACAACGCCTTATCTGGTGCTGGATTATCATCTGAGGGATCAGCTGATACAAGCAGTGGAAAGTGGTGTGGACGTGCGGATCATAACGCCTCATAGATATGATAAATGGTATGTGTACATGGTTACGGTATCGAATTACGGCAGGCTTTTAGAGAAGGGCGTCAGGATCTATGAGTATACACCGGGATTTATTCATGCAAAGAATGTTGTGATAGATGACGAGTGCGGCATATGCGGAACGGTCAATCTGGATTACCGCAGCCTTTATCTTCATCACGAAAACGGTGTCTTTTTGGCGGATGATAAGGCAGTCTTAGAAATCAAGAGGGATTTTTTAAAGACGCTTGAGAAGTGTAAGGAAATTGATTTTGAACAGTGGCAGAAGCGTCCGCTCCGCCAGAGGTTTGTGCAGAGCGTATTAAAAATTCTTTCGCCATTATTATAAAAATTTGTTTAATATAATATTAACAAGAGGAGGAGTTTGATATGATTTCACAGGAGTTTAAGGAAATGCTCAGTGCGCCGTCCGTAATCAGGGCATTGTCCGTTTATGCAACGGAGCGGGGAAAAGAGATTGGTTATGAGAATGTATTTGATTACAGTCTGGGCAATCCGTCTGTGCCGGTGCCGAAGGAATTGACGGAGGCAATGATCGAATTGCTTCAAACGAAGGATTCCGCATATCTTCACGGATACAGCCCGAATCCGGGTAATCCTGAAGCCAGAGAAGCAACAGCAAAGTCTTTAAATAAGAGATTTGGCATGGACTATAAGACCGACCATATCTTTATGACGTCGGGAGCTGCCGGTGCGGTAGCCCATGCAGTACGCTGTGTGACAAAGCCGGGCGACGAAGTATTGACATTTGCGCCGTATTTTCCGGAATATAATCCATATATCAATAAGGCGGGGGCTGTACTTAAAGTAGTGCCTGCCAGTACAAAGGATTTCCAGATCAATTTTGAAGCATTTGAGGAAATGCTAAATGAAAAAGTCATGGCAGTTTTGATCAATACGCCGAACAATCCATCCGGTATTGTATATTCTTCGGAAACGGTTCAGAAGCTTGCAGATATGCTTAGGGCAAAGGAAAAGGAATATGGTCATGAAATCTTTATCATCTCTGATGAGCCATACAGAGAAATTGTATTTAAAGACGTTGATGCACCGTATATTTCAAAGTTTTATGACAATACTCTATCCTGTTATTCCTATTCTAAGTCCATGTCCATTCCTGGTGAAAGACTTGGATACATTGCTGTGAATCCAAAATGTAAGGATGCAGAGCTGATCGTGCCGATGTGCTGTCAGATTTCCAGAGGAACGGGGCATAACTGCCCGGCATCCCTGATCCAGCTTGCAGTGGCAAAAGTGATCGATAAGACAAGCGATCTGTCCGTTTATGAGACAAATATGAATATCCTATATCAGGAACTGACCAATCTGGGATTTGAATGTGTGAAGCCGGGCGGAACATTTTACATTTTTCCCAAGGCATTGGAAGAAGACGCGATTGCATTTTCCGAAAAGGCAAAGAAGTATGACCTGATCCTGGTGCCCAGCGATTCTTTTGGAGTAAAGGGGTATTTTAGGATGGCTTACTGTGTGGATACGGAGAAGGTGTACCGCTCGCTGGAAGCTTTAAGAAAATTTGTGAAAAATGAGTATTGATTAGAGAAAGGGAGGATGAAGATAATGATACAGGCCGGTCTTGTTTTGGAAGGCGGAGGAATGCGCGGAATTTATACTGCCGGTATTTTGGATTTTTTTCTGGAAAAAGGTTTGCAGTTTGCTTCCTGTTATGGGGTATCTGCGGGAGCGTGCCATCTGGCAAGCTATATGTCGGGGCAGAAGGGACGGGCTTTAAAAGTTTCCATTGATTATCTGGATGATAGGGATTACTGCAGCCCATACAGTCTGTTTAAAACAGGGGACCTGTTCGGAGTAGATATGTGTTATAACCGTATCCCTAACGAGTTAAATCCTTATGATTATGAGGCGTTTGGAAGATATCCCGGCAAAGGCTATGTTGTTGTGACGAACATAGAGACAGGCCGTCCGGAATATATTGAACTAAAGGATATGTATCAGGATATCACTGCAATCCGGGCATCTGCTTCCCTTCCACTGGTTTCGCGTAATGTGGAGATAGGGGGTAAGAAGTATCTGGATGGCGGAATATCAGATTCTATCCCAATCCGCAGATCGATTAAGGATGGAAATCAAAAGAACGTGATCGTGCTGACACAGCCCTATGGTTATCGGAAGAAACCGTCTTCCCAGATGTCGCTGATTCGTGCGAAATATAAAAAGTATCCCAAGCTGGTGGAGGATATGGAAAAGAGGTATATCCGTTATAATAAGACTCTGAGGCTGATTGAAAAAGAGGAAATGGAAGGCAGGGCGTTTGTTTTCCGTCCGGAGATGCTGGTCAAGGTCAACCGGATCGAGAAGGATACAAAAAAGCTAAAAGTATTATATCTACAGGGGTATTACGATGCCTCCATCAATTATGATCTTATGAAAAAATTCTTAGGGATCAAAAGAAAATACTAAGCTAAGACATGGGGATTAATAATGGAAATCATAGAGATCTTAAAAGCAATACTATTTGGAATTCTGGAAGGGATCACAGAATGGCTTCCGGTCAGCAGTACGGGGCATCTGATCTTATTAAATGAATGGGTGCAGTTTAACATCTGTGAATCGGAAGAAAAGCTGGCTGCTTTTATGGAAGTATATGATGTGGTCATTCAGCTTGGGGCGATTCTTGCAGTAGTGATTATTTTCTTTAAGGATATCTGGCCCTTTGGGTGGAAGAAGGCGAAAGCCTCTGCGGAGGATATTGCCAAAGAAAAAACAGGGTGGAGCTTTGGCAGGATTTTGATATGGAAAGATATTATTTTCTTGTGGATCAAAATCTTTGTAGCATGCGTTCCCGCGATGATCTATGGATTTCTGTTGGACAGCTGGATGGAAGAGAAGATGGCGCCTTATAAACCTATCATTGTGGCGGTGATGCTGATTCTGGTGGGAATTGTATTTATTGTGGCGGAAAATCACTATCAAGGAAAACAGGCAAAGATTACAACAGCAGAAGCGCTGGATTACCGTCTAGCTTTTTGGATCGGTGTATTTCAGCTGGTTGCTGCGGTTCTGCCTGGCACCAGCCGTTCCGGAGCAACAATCATCGGCGGGCTTTTACTGGGTTTATCCAGAAGCGTGGCGGCAGAATTTACTTTTTATCTGGCAGTTCCCACGATGTTTGGCGCCAGTCTGTTGAAAGTAGTAAAGTTCCTGTTGGAAGGGCTGAGCTTTACCGCTGCTGAGATGACGATTCTTTTGATCAGTTCCGTAATAGCATTTGTAGTCTCGGTTATTGTAATTAAATTCTTTATGGCTTATATCAAGAAGCATGATTTTAAAGTGTTTGGATGGTATCGGATCGTGTTGGGGGCAGTGGTGCTTGTTTATTTTATGTTGCAATGATTATTGACTTTTTAAAGTATATGAGGTATCATTATTAGATAATGGGTTAACTTTACGACCGGATAAGATTGTAATAAAGTGCTGTTATGGATGAAAGGAGTCCCACAAATGGCAGAAGATAAGAGTAAGACGGTAATTGTAAAAGCGCGTGCAAAGGCGTTTCTTACCTCTCAACCAGAAGAAAATGATCCATTGACTGCGGTGACAGCACACAAAAGAACGGTGTCCAAGCTGCAGAAATCAGCTCCTAGCGCAGCAGAAATTGCTGCGGCAATTCGTAAAGGAGAGGCATCAGAGGCTGTAAAGAATATATCTGTGGATTCTGCTGCGGATGCGAAGAAATCTACAGTAGTTGTTGTTATGAGACAGGAACCAATAATTAATAGAAAGAATAAATTGACGGAGGACGGCAGAGTGAAAAAGATACCTGCATGTAAGATGGCGGAACCAATGAAGAGACCAGCAGATGATACACTGATCATAAGCGGGAGAGTGGTCGCTGCAAGCAAGAAGATTCAGACACCGGCAGCGGCGGTGACGTCTGTTACAGTGAAAGCAGAAGAAGTGAAAGCTGTAAAACCGGCAGCAAAACCGGAACCGGAGAAAACGGAAACAAAGCCAACAGCAAAACCTGCAGTAAAGAAAGCAGAACCAAAGAAGGCAACAGCAAAACCTGCGGTTAAGAAAGCAGAACCGAAGAAGGCGGCAGCAAAACCTGCAGTAAAGAAAGCGGAACCGAAGAAGACAGCAGCAAAGCCTGCGGTTAAGAAAGCGGAACCGAAGAAGGCGGCAGCAAAGCCTGCAGCAAAAAAAGCAGAGCCGAAGAAAGCTGCAATGGTTCAGAATACCTATATTCAGTATCAGAATGAGACATATAATGAGGCGGATTTGGTTGCTTTGGCGGAAAAGCTTTGGACAAAAGATATGAAGAAGAAAGCTGCCGACTTGAAATCTTTGGAGCTTTATATCAAACCGCAGGAAAGAATGGCTTATTGCGTATTTAATAAAAAAGAGACAGGCTCTTTTGCAATCTAATTATAGGAAAATAGAATTGTCGATGATAAAGTAAGAAGCAGACCAAAGGGGTCTGCTTCTTTATTGCCCCGGAAAAAGTTTTCTGCACACCCAGTTTCCAAACCGCTCCACCGTATAATAGCAGGCAAGGGATAGGGGAAGCAGCAGAGAAAGCAATATCAGATAGGTCAGGATTCCCGCATAGGAGTAATTGCCGATCAAGTCGTTCGTTTTATGCATGATAAAATACCCCAGATGTTCCAAAAGCATGCTGTGTACCAGATAAATACTAAAAGAAATCTTTCCTAGAAATAGAAAGGGTTTCGTAGAAAAGAAATCGGCCAGTTCCTTTAATAGGAAGAAAGACGCCAGCAGACAGGCTGCGCCGATGCTGTGTATCAGTTCATAAGCATCTGGGTCGCGGAACGCATAGGCATTAAAAATACGATAGATGTTGTCCGGCTTCACGTAGGAAGGATATGCTCCGAGAAATAATCCCGCCAGCAATAAGAGAATTCCGGCCGCGTCCCGTAAGATTCTATTTTGTACCAGCAATATTGTAATTTTATTAATGAACCCATTGTTATAGGTATTTTGCAGGAATGTTCTACAATGATACAGGTAGCAGATCATCACGCCAAGGACGATACCCGCGTAATAATGGTTTAAAATGCCGAGGACAGCAGTTAAGAACAGATGGATCAAGGGGGTCCATCTGTTTTTAAGTGGGGTTGCAAGTGCAATCAATATGGCGAGGTAAGAGCCGAAAAGCAGGTAATGAAGCATCCAGAAGGGCCCCTGTACTGAAGAGTCCACAAAAATCCACATATGGACAACAGCGTGATACAGGAAAGAGGGAAAGGAAAGGGTATTGATTTTGCCTAAATAATTTAGACCGGTTAGCGTCAGCAGGCTTGTCAAAAAATAGCTAAATACGCCGATCAAGGCTGCAGGGATCATAAGACGGAGATACCTTTTTAAAAGTGTTTCGGATAGGGTATCAAATGCTGACTTGCTTTTCAATTGAAATATTTTATTGCTTAATAGGAAAGCGGAAATTACCAGAAACAGACATACCCAGAAGTTTCCGTTGACGAAAAAAGAATAGGGTTCCACAGACAGGCTGGCATCGAATCCGGATGCCGTCATAACGGCTGCTTCCGTGCCAAAATAACTTGCAGGGAAGAAGGAAAGAAAAAAATGGTGCGTAAATACACCAAGGCATGCAAATCCTTTTAACCCGTCAAGAAATGTGAATCGTTTCTTTTTCATATTAGTAACCATGATTTTTCTCTCGCTCCCCAGTATCTTATTATATAGTCAGCGTAAAGATAAATCAACAAGATGGGTAGATTCGTTTGAAAAACCCATAATTTTGAAAATATTATCTGAAAAATGAGCAAAATAATGTTGACAATGAATAAAGGTAGTGTTATTTTATGATATAGAGATATTAGCACTCTAATTAAATGAGTGCTAACAAACAAAAGAAGAAACGTGAAAAAGAAGATAACGAAAACCGGAACTTAGGAGCGGGGAGAAGCAAAGTTAACAGAAGGGAGAGCTGCAATGGATTTAGATGATCGGAAAATAAAGATTCTTTATGCAGTGATCCGCAATTATCTTGAAACGGGAGAGCCGGTAGGCAGCAGGACGATTTCCAAATATACAGATCTGAATCTGAGTTCTGCCACGATCCGTAATGAAATGTCAGATCTGGAGGAATTGGGATATATCATCCAGCCTCATACCTCTGCGGGCAGGATTCCGACGGATAAAGCATATAGGTTTTATGTCGATACGATCATGGAAGAGAAAGATCGTGAGATTTCGGAACTGAAAGGGATGATTGTCGAAACAGAAGGTAAGATGGATCGTGTATTAAAAAATGTGGCGAAGCTGCTGGCGACCAATACCAACTATGCAAGTGTCGTATCCGCACCCCAGTATCAGCGCAATAAGCTTAAGTTTATCCAGCTTTCTAAGGTGGACAGCAATCAGATCCTGGCAGTGATCGTGGTAGAGGGCAATGTCATTAAGAATAATATCATACAGGTGACAGAGCCGTTGAATGATGAAACGATCCTGAAATTGAACATTTTACTGAATACAAACCTGAATGGATTATCCATAGACGAGATCAACCTTGCAATGATCTCCACATTGAAGCAGCAGGCTGGGATTCATAGTGATATCGTAGGAGAAGTGATCGATGCGGTTGCAGAGGCAATCAGGGCAGATGAAGATCTCCAGATCTATACAAGCGGCACCAATAATATTTTAAAATATCCGGAACTGGCGGATCATCAAAAAGCGGGCGAATTGATCACAGCTTTTGAGGAAAAGGAGATGCTTGCAAAACTGGCTGCAAAAAGCATTGAAGATGAGAGCGATACGGGTATTCAGGTTTATATCGGTGAAGAATCACCGATCCAGTCCATGAAAGACTGCAGCGTCGTGACAGCAACTTATGATCTTGGGCAGGGAATGAAGGGAAGCATCGCAGTAGTCGGACCGAAACGTATGGATTATGAAAAGGTGGTCGGTACGCTGCGAACGATGATGACGGAACTGGAAAATATCTATGGCAAAGATAAAGCATGAAAAAGCTTGAAATAGAAAGGAAGATAGACATGGCAGGCAGGGAGAAAGAACAACCGAAGAAAGATAAGGAACAGGAAACGATGGAGACGGCTGAGGAAAAAAATACGGAAGCAGTAACTCCGGATGAAAAAGCTGCAGAGGATTGCGCAGCGGAGGAAGCTTCTGTAGAAGATGGAGAATCAAAAGAGTCCTTCGAATCAGAAGACACGGATGCCGATCCGGAGGGAGAAGATTCTGAACAGAACGGTGAAGAAGATACAGATCAGAAAGAAAAGAAGCGCCATTTTATCAAAACAGAGAAAAAAGAAGATAAATTAAAAGAACAGCTTAAAGAGTTAAATGATAAGGTAGTCCGTCAGATGGCAGAGTTTGACAATTACCGCAAGCGTACGGAGAAGGAAAAACAGGCGATGTTTGAAACCGGTGCTAAGAGCGTTATCGAAAAGCTTCTGCCGGTGGTTGATAATTTTGAGCGGGGACTGGCAGCTTTGGAAGAAGGCGCAGAAAGAACACCCTTTGAGGAGGGCGTACTGATGACCTACAAGCAGCTGATGACGGAGCTGGAAAAGCTGGAAGTTAAACCTCTGGATGCGGTCGGTAAGGAATTTGATCCAAACATCCACAATGCGGTGATGCACGTGGATGACGAAAGCCTCGGTGAGAATATCGTGGTTGAGGAACTACAGAAAGGCTATACTTATAGGGACACCGTTGTACGGCACAGTATGGTGAAGGTAGCAAATTAAAAATCAAGTGATTTATCCGGTTTGCTTTCAGTCAGAAATCAACCGGTTGAACAAATAAAAACATAAAATAATATGATTATCAAATAGGAGGCAATGATTATGGGAAAGATTATCGGTATTGATTTAGGGACCACCAATTCATGCGTTGCTGTTATGGAAGGCGGTAAGCCGACAGTAATCGCTAATACAGAGGGCGCACGGACGACACCGTCTGTTGTGGCATTTACAAAGACAGGAGAAAGGCTTGTGGGCGAGCCGGCAAAGCGTCAGGCAGTGACCAACGCGGAGAAAACGATCTCTTCCATTAAAAGAGATATGGGTACGGATAAAGGACGTACCATTGAGGATAAGAAATATTCACCGCAGCAGATTTCTGCAATGATTCTTCAGAAGCTGAAAGCAGATGCAGAGAACTATATCGGTGAAAAGGTGACAGAGGCAGTCATTACCGTTCCGGCGTATTTTAATGATGCCCAGAGACAGGCAACCAAGGATGCCGGTAAGATTGCAGGCCTTGATGTAAAGCGTATTATCAACGAGCCGACGGCAGCAGCATTGGCGTATGGTCTGGACAATGAAAAAGAGCAGAAGATCATGGTTTATGACCTCGGCGGCGGTACTTTTGATGTATCCATTATTGAGATTGGCGAAGGTGTTATCGAGGTATTGGCTACCAGCGGTGATAACAGGCTTGGTGGTGATGACTTCGACCAGAGGATCACAGATTGGATGTTAGAGGAGTTTAAGAAGGCGGAGGGCGTTGACCTTTCCAATGATAAAATGGCGCTTCAGAGATTGAAGGAAGCAGCGGAGAAGGCGAAGAAGGAGTTGTCCGCTTCTACAACAACCAATATCAATCTTCCGTTTATTACTGCAACATCTGACGGACCGAAGCATTTTGATATGAACCTGACCAGAGCAAAATTTGAAGAACTGGTTCACGATCTGATCGAGAGAACGGCAGTTCCTGTCCAGAATGCGTTAAAGGATGCTGGTGTAAATGCATCTGAGCTTGGTAAGGTGCTTTTGGTAGGCGGTTCTACCCGTGTGCCTGCTGTTCAGGAGAAGGTAAAACAGCTGACCGGACATGAACCTAGTAAGACATTGAATCCGGATGAATGTGTAGCGATCGGCGCTTCTATCCAGGGTGGTAAGCTTGCCGGAGACGCTGGTGCAGGCGAGATCCTTCTGCTTGATGTAACACCGTTGTCACTGTCCATTGAGACAGCAGGTGGTGTAGCTACCAGACTGATTGAGAGAAATACAACGATCCCTACAAAGCATTCACAGGTATTCTCAACTTATTCTGACAATCAGACGGCTGTTGATATCGTGGTGGTACAGGGTGAGAGACAGTTTGCGAAGGATAATAAACTGTTAGGACAGTTCAGACTGGACGGTATTGCACCGGCTCCGAGAGGTATACCTAAGATCGAGGTTACCTTTGATATCGACGCCAATGGTATTGTAAATGTATCCGCAAAGGATCTTGGAACAGGAAAAGAGCAGCATATCACCATCACAGCAGGTTCCAATATGTCTGATGAAGATATTGATAAGGCAGTAAAGGAAGCTGCAGAGTACGAAGCGCAGGATAAGAAGCGTAAGGAAGCTGTAGATACCAGAAATGATGCTGATTCCATGGTATTCCAGGTAGAGAAGGCGCTTAATGATGTTGGTGATAAGGTAGATGCAGGAGAGAAAGCAAATGTAGAAGCAGACTTAAATGCATTGAAAAGCCTCTTAGAGAGCACAAAAGATCAGGAACTTAGTGAGTCTCAGGTGGCAGAGATCAAGGCTGCACAGGAGAAGATGATGGCAAGCTCTCAGGCGCTGTTTACTAAGATGTATGAGAATGCACAGGCTTCCGGTGCTGCAGGACCTGACATGTCCGGTATGGGCGGCGCTTCCGGTGCAGGCAGCAGCGATGGTGATGGCGGCGCAGATGATATCATTGATGGGGATTTCAAAGAGATCTAAATCAATCTCTTTGAAATATAAAACAATTTCTTAGAGATCTAAACCGATCTTTTTAAAGATGAAAATGTAAGATACAATAAACTATGGATTTTTGTCCGGGCATAATGTTCTGACGAGCATTATGCCGGACATAATCTGCTTTATAATCATATAATGTATGATAGGATAAAGGGAGAAGGCAAACGATGGAGCGCTGCGCATCCATGTACAATACCTGTAATGCAGATCATAGGTCTGTGATGATATGTTTCTCCTAAAAAAGTCGCAGCATGGAGGCTATCAATGGCAGAAAAAAGAGATTATTATGAGATTCTTGGTGTAGATAAAAACGCTGATGATGCGGCTATTAAAAAGGCATACAGGAGTCTTGCCAAAAAATATCATCCGGATATGAATCCGGGAGATCAGGAAGCGGAAGTAAAGTTCAAAGAGGCGTCAGAAGCCTATGCTGTTCTTAGTGATGCAGATAAGAGAAGACAGTATGATCAGTTTGGTCATGCAGCATTTGAAGGCGGCGGTGCAGGCGGCTTTGGCGGATTTGATTTTTCCGGGGCCGATTTTTCTGATATCTTTGGGGATATTTTTGGCGATCTGTTTGGCGGAGGCAGAAGTCGTGGCAGAAGCAATGGACCGATGAAGGGAGCCAACCTCCGTACCAGGGTAAACATGACCTTTGAGGAAGCTGTTTTTGGTGTCACAAAGGAGATCGAGATCAATGTTAAGGATCCTTGTCCTACCTGTAAGGGAAGCGGCGCAAAACCGGGTACAAATCCTGAGACCTGCGCAAAGTGCGGCGGCAAGGGACAGGTGGTATTTACACAGCAGTCATTTTTCGGTACGGTCAGAAATGTACAGACCTGTCCAGACTGTGGCGGAACAGGTAAGGTGATCAAGGAAAAATGTACTGATTGCCGGGGAACAGGATATGTTTCCATTCGTAAAAAATATTCGGTGGAATTTCCCGCCGGTGTGGATAATGGACAGTGCAAGCGTATGACCGGACTGGGTGAGCCGGGACAGAATGGCGGTCCGCGCGGTGATGTGCTGGTGGAGGCAGTAGTTGCCAGACATCCGGTATTCCAGAGGCAGGATCGGGATATCTTTTCAACAGTGCCCATGTCATTTGCAGTAGCCTGTCTGGGAGGAGAGATCATCATTGATACGGTAGACGGACCGGTGGTTTATGAAGTAAAGCCGGGAACAGCAACCGATACAAGGATCCGGCTGCGTGGCAAAGGTGTACCTTCTCTGCGTGATCCTAAGAGCCGTGGAGATCATTATGTGACTCTGGTGATACAGGTTCCTACAAAGCTTTCCCACGAAGCGAAGGATTTGTTAAAAGAATTTGATCAGAAGACCGAAGATTCATTAAATGCGGCGGAGCGTTTCCGGGCATCCCGTAATAACGATAAAGATACTGATACCACAAATGGTGGTGGAGGAAAGAAGAGAAGAAAGAAGTTGTTTTAAAATAAAATGAAATAAGAGGCGTTATAAAAGGCATCTGACACAGTTTGAAAGCTGTGCCGGATGGCTTTTTCACTTGCCTTTTGTTTCAGTATTCCTTCCCACAATATAATCAAAGAGCGTTACGGGTACGAAAAGGAGAGATCATGAAAAAAGTTTTACGGATGACAGGACAGTTTTTTCTGTGGGTGTTTGTGACATTGATTCTTCTGCTGGCAGGTTTTTTGGTAATGATCTATCTGGTGTCCAAGGGACCTTCTCCGCAGATCAGGAATCTTTTCGTCACATCGGTGAGGGAGACCAGTGCGGCAGGATTTCTTGCGGATATCTTTCTGACAGAGCAGGAGGTACAGGATATCGTAGCTTCTAATGTCGTTGAGGCAGGGGAAATCAGTACGGATACGCAGCTTTTTGCTTTTGCGGAGACTCTCGATGAGGAGGATGAGGAAAGTGCGGACATTGAAATTGTGGATGTGCAGGGCGCTCTCTATAGGGGAAAAATGATGATTATAAAAGATCCTTCGAGAGTGAAGGTGGGCATCTGTGATGAGTTTGATGCAAACATAGCGGGAATGACCCTGTTGGAGATCATGGATAAATATGACGCTATTGCGGGCATAAACGGCGGGCGGTACAATGACGATAATGGTTTCGGCAAGGGAGGACAGCCGGTAGGTATTGTATTCTCAGAGGGAGAGCTGGTGTACGGAAGCCTGAGTCAGACATACGACATTTACGGATTTGACAATAATAATGTGTTTATCTGTGGGAGGATGACCGGGCAGCAAGCGGTAGACATGGGCATTCGGGATGCGGTGACATTCGGTCCCGCTTTGGTGGTAAACGGTGAGGCAGTTACCACGATCGGAACGGGAGGCGGATTAAATCCCCGGACGGCAATCGGTCAGCGGGCAGACGGTGCAGTGCTTTTACTGGTGATCGAAGGCAGGCAGACCGGTTCTTTGGGCGCAACCTATCTGGATCTGATAGAGATCATGCTGGATTTTGGAGCGGTCAATGCGGCGAACCTGGACGGAGGGATGTCCTCCTCCATGGCTTACGAAGGGGAAGAAATTTTAAACAATTGTTCTATTAAAGGCGCAAGGGATATGCCCACGGCTTTTGTAGTGGAAAGATAGGTGACAATGATAAAAGTGAAAAAAAAGATCAAAAAATATTGGCTATTTCTGATTATCTGGAGTGTTTTACTGACGATTGTTCTGGCAATGGCACTGGTGCGGTTTTATAGATTCCTGGGAGATTACCAGACGGTATTCGAGGAGACGCGTCCGGCGCTGTATCAACAAAACGAGGTGATGATCGTATTTGAGACCGGGGATGCGGAGCGGATTCTGGAACTGGCTGACCCGGTGGAGCTGGGACCTTTTGAGAGCAGGGAAAATTTTGTGGATTTTTTAAACGCCTATCTGTCGGGGAAAGAAATAGGATTTGGAACCATGGAGGGAGAGCATATTGAGGAGAGACCGGTGTATGTGGTAACGGTTGACGGGATGCCTTTTGCGAAGGTGCGGCTGAAGAAAAGGAGTGAGACAGCAGCTTATGGGCTGCCGCTCTGGGAGATGGACAGTATCGAGCTGCTGCTGCGGACGACAAAGGAATATGAGCTGATTGCCCCGTCTACTGTGTCAGTGACAGTAAACGGGATCGCTGTGACGGAAGCGGCATTGGAAGAAAGCGGTATTCCCGGAACTGCGGAGAAATATACGGAGACCTATGTGCAGATCCCCTCTTATAACCGGTACAATCTGGGAGCGTTTTACGGTGAGCCCGTGGTTTCCGGCATCAATGCCGCCGGAGAGCCTGTAGATATCAGCTATGATGAAAGGGATCACTGCTATCAGGCGGCTTTTGGAGGGGATGCGGACATGCAGAGCATGGTTGAGGACTATGTGTTACAGATGGCGGAGGATTATGCCATGTATATCTCCAACGATGCGGCATACTACGCGCTGGATAAGTATTTCCCCCAAGGATCTGAGTTATTGGCAGGCATTAAGAGAAACACGAGGGAATGGTTTGACGATCACCAGAGGCCGGAAGTTCAAAATCAGAAGATAACGGAATTTATCGCGTATTCGGAGAATGCCTTTTCTGCCCAGGTGTATCTGGAGCAGTATATGTATGTTCCCTATTCTCAAAAAACAGAGATGGTGGTCACGGATCTCCACATTTATTTTGTCAGGATAGACGGAGAATGGAAGGTGTCAGGGATTGCTTTTGAGTAGTGCGCCAACAGAATATGAATTTTTGAAACACCGATTCAGATATCGACAGAAATAGATTATCAATGCATAGGATTACAAGAACCGTTAAGTGGAAACCTTGCAGATTATCTATATTGATTCAACTATCAGGTGAATGATTGTGTCATGTTCGCTTATTGCGTTATGGAAATAACTGTCCGACTATACTAAGATAAAGATATTACAACAAAGTAATTGATTTATCAATTAAGGAAAGGATAGTAAAAATGGATAATCTGAAAACAGGGGAAGTAATTTGTAAAAGGCGTAAGGAACTGGGATTAACGCAAAATCAGCTTGCCAAGGTTCTCAACATATCATTTCAGGCAGTTTCCAAATGGGAAAACAACACTGCATACCCCGATATAGAAATGCTTCCAAAATTGGTGGCTGCCCTTCATACAACAGTGGATGCATTGCTTGGCTATGAAAGTATTGTGACGGATTATGATAAATGCTATGATACGGAGGATTATTACTGGGGACTTATACCTAATGGCATCTGCTATGATATTATGAAAATTCTTCCGCCGGTCAAGCCCTATCGTGTACTGGATATTGGATGCGGCGAAGGAAAGGATGCTGTCTTCTTTGCAAAATGTGGCTATTTGGTTACTGCATTTGATATATCTGAACAGGGCATTGAGAAAGCAAAGAGACTTGCGGAACACAATAAGGTCCACGTGAATTTTTTTAAAGCCGACATATTTGATTATCGTCCCGATACGGAGTATGACATTATATTCAGTAGTGGAGTGCTTCACTTCATTCAGCAGACGGAACGAAAAGAGTTTTTTGATAGCCTAAAAACACACACCGTGGAGGGCGGCATAAACGCTTTGAATGTATTTGTTAAAAAGCCTTTTATCGAGCCTGCTCCGGACCGTACAGAGGAAGAAAGAAAAAGGGACCCGTGGTATTCAGGAGAGTTATTCGGATATTATCACGACTGGCTGTTCCATACCTGTAGGGAAGATATCTTTGACTGTAATAGTGGTGGGACGCCTCATAAGCATTGTATGGATACGCTGATTGCACAGAAAATAGAAGGAAGTGACATATATAAAACCAATATATAGCGGGGGTGTCCGGCTTGTAAAAGCAGGTAAATTATGATAGTATAAAAATACGATCAATGTGTTTGGTGTTTCCATAGTAAATAGGGAAAGTAAAATAATCTTAGCGGGGGCAGCATGAGTACCTGGGGATCAAGAGGGCTTAGAGGTTCAACATTGGAAGAGATGGTGAACCGGACCAATGAAAAGTATAGGGAAAAGGGTCTTGCCCTGATCCAGAAGGTACCAACTCCGATTACTCCTATCAATATAGATAAAGAAAGCAGACATATCACGCTGGCGTATTTCGACCAGAAAAGTACGGTGGATTATATTGGCGCGGTTCAGGGAATTCCAGTGTGCTTTGATGCGAAGGAGTGCGCTGTTGAAACTTTTTCACTGCAGAATATCCATGAGCATCAGGTTGCTTTTATGAAGGATTTTGAGAAACAGGATGGAGTGGCCTTTTTCCTGATTTATTTTACAAAAATAGACAGGTTTTATTATCTCAGGCTGGATGAACTTCTGGTGTTCTGGGAGCGTGCAAAGGCAGGGGGAAGGAAGAGTTTTCGGATGGATGAACTGAATCCGGATTATTGGATTCCTCTTAAAAAAGGCGTGCTGGTGCCTTATCTGGAGATGGTGCAGATGGATCTGGATGAGAAGGATGCGGCAAAATAGCATGATAAATAAAAAAAACAAACGCAAAATAGTATATGAAGGGATAAACTATTACTGGTATGTGAGAGTCAATGAGCGTGGTCATAGAGTGCATATTATATCTGAAGATAAAAATATGCATTTAGAATATCCTTTCTTAGATACGGAAGTCCCTGTTACACCGCAGGATATTAGAAATCATTTGAAAGAATATTATGCCAATATCCCATAGGGAACACTTTTTTGAAAATGGAGAAATTTGGCGAAATCAGGAGGGTACGGCATGGCGGACATTGCAAAACTGCAGGAGTTGATTGACGGATCGGATAACATTGTGTTTTTTGGGGGAGCGGGAGTGTCTACGGAAAGCGGGATCAAAGATTTCAGGAGTGTAGACGGACTTTACAGTCAGAAGTATGATTATCCTCCCGAGATGATGCTTTCCCATACCTTTTATGTACAGCACAAAAAGGAATTCTTTCGCTTTTACAAGGATAAGCTTTTGAGTAAGACAGCAGATGTTCCTGGAGAAGAAAAAGCTTTGCCCAATGCGGCCCATAAGAAACTGGCTGAGCTGGAGCAGTGCGGCAAGCTGAAAGCGGTAATTACCCAGAATATTGACGGACTCCATCAGATGGCTGGAAGCAAAAAGGTGCTGGAACTTCACGGAAGCGTACTTCGTAATTACTGTGAGCACTGTGGGAAATCATTTGACGTGCAGTATATGTATGATAGTGAGGAAGTTCCTGTATGTGATAATTGCGGAGGGGATATCAAACCGGATGTTGTGCTTTATGAAGAGGGTCTGGATCAGGGGATTTTACAGGAATCCATTCAGTGCATCCGTGAGGCGGATATGCTGATCATTGGCGGGACGTCTCTTGTGGTATACCCGGCAGCAGGACTGATCGATTATTACCGCGGAAAGAAGCTGGTGCTGATTAACCGTGACGCGACAGCGAGAGACGGGGCGGCTGATTATATTTTCCACGGTAATATTGGGGAAATTTTGGGGCAGATACGGTCCTAGTGTGGGTAAGAAAATAAAGAAGAAAGAGGGCAATCAGAACGGCTTCAGATAAAAGAAACCAAAAACAGGTATATATTGTCGGTATCAACAGCGTTCCCGCAGATACGGGTGCCAAGAAGCAGAAAAAAGAAGTTATTCCATACCGGATAGGGGATATTGTGCAGATGAAAAAACCCCATCCCTGCGGCAGTAAGGAATGGGAGATCCTGCGGACAGGAGCGGATTTTAAGCTACGCTGTAAAGGATGTGAACATGAGATCATGCTTCCCAGAAGAACATTTGAAAAATCCGTGCGAAGCGTATCCGGACAGAAACCGCAATGACAAGACGTCATGTAGAATTTAATTAAGGAGGAAATAAAGAGATGGAGCAGGCAAAAGTATATTTCACGACATTTAAAGCAACAGAACATGAAAATCTTCTGCAGAAATTACATAGGTTGATGAAAACAACCGGATTTGAGCAAATAGATTTCAAAGATAAGTATGCGGCGATCAAGATTCATTTTGGGGAGTATGGTAATCTTGCGTTTCTGCGTCCGAATTATGCCAAAGTGGTTGCCGATTATGTAAAGGAATTGGGTGGCAAGCCATTTTTGACAGATTGTAATACTTTATATGTAGGCAGCAGAAAAAATGCGCTGGATCATTTGGATACGGCATATGTCAATGGATTTTCGCCGTTGCAGACCGGCTGTCATGTGATTATTGGCGACGGATTGAAGGGTACGGACGAGGCTCTTGTTCCGATTAATGGAGAATATGTAAAAGAGGCAAAGATTGGACAGGCGGTCATGGATGCAGATATTTTCATCTCCTTGACGCATTTTAAAGGACATGAAATGGCAGGTTTTGGAGGCGCAATTAAGAATATTGGCATGGGCTGCGGTTCCAGGGCAGGAAAGATGGAGCAGCACTGTGACGGTAAACCAAGCGTAGATCAGAAGAACTGCGTTGGCTGTGGTGCATGTTACCGTATCTGCGCACATGAGGCGCCGGTTATTGCAGATGGAAAGGCAAAGATTGATCATGACAGGTGCGTCGGCTGCGGACGTTGTCTTGCAGTCTGCCCGAAAGATGCCATTGCGGCAGATTTCAGCGATTCCATCAAGGTGCTGAATTATAAAATGGCGGAATATAGTCTTGCAGTCTGCAAGGACAGACCCTGCTTCCATATTTCTCTGATCTGCGATGTGTCGCCCAACTGTGACTGCCATGCGGAAAATGATATTCCGATCATCCCGAATGTTGGTATGTTGGCATCCTTTGATCCGGTAGCATTGGATCAGGCATGCGCCGATCTCTGCAACCAGATGACACCGGTGAAGGAAAGTGTTCTGGGTGAGAATCTTGAAAAGCTGGAAGGAAGCGATAGCCATGCAGAAAGCATCGGACACGATCATTTTCATATGACTCATCCCGATACGGAATGGGAGAGCTGCATCAGTCATGCTGTCAAGATCGGACTGGGGACGGATCAATACGAATTAGTTAGAATATAAGGTTAACAAATAGTGTACATACATGGTATGCAGACTGTGACATAAACAGTGTTATAGCGAAACATATCACTCTGCATATAGATTTTCAAAAAATTCGATCATGGGTTTTGACAAGTATGTAAAGTTGTGGTATAGTTATAATAACATCTGTTGAGGTATCCTGGCTTACATTTTGTAAGTCGGCGTCGGGGTTTAAGCCGAATAGCCTAACAGATGTTATACTTATATCACGTAAACTATCATTTGCGTTATAGCAAAATCTATCACTCGCGTTATAGCGAAAACTATCACCTTATTATAGCATAAAATATTACTCGCGTTATAGCGAAAAATCTATTACTCGCGTTATAGCGAAAACTTTATCATTCGCGTTCCTGCGAAAATATCATCTTTATTATAGTAAGACTTATCACTTGCGTTTTAGCGATAAGTGTTGTTTGTATTACTTTTTTGCCACACATAACGCTTTTTTTAAATTAGAAAAACAATAGGAAGGAGGAGATGCAAAAAATAAAATTTAAAAATTTAAAATTATAAATTAAAAAATGATAAAAATATAGAAGCTTGAAACACTTTCATTACTATTTGTGCCGC
>CAMWHY010000054.1 GCA_947174185.1 uncultured Lachnospiraceae bacterium
TCATTAAGCCGTGGAAAAAGCACGCCCATAATCGGATCTGCCAACACCGCCAGCCCCACCGCCGAAGGAAAAGCGATGATCATATTTGTCTTTAACACAATATCTATTTTATTCCTTACAGTTTTCTTCTCTTTCCTTGTATAAGAGCCGACGATCGACGGCATGGATGCCGCAGCCATCGCTGTTGCAACCGCCGTCGGAAGATTGATCATCTGGTTGTACTGCGTATTGAAGATCCCCTGAATATCCGTGGTCCTGAGCTCACCCCATCCTTTCAACGTCATCATATGGCTGAATATCAGATCGTCCAGTGTATATCCCAGCTGATAGATCGACTGGCTTAAGATCACCGGCAGCACCGTAAAAAAGATCGCTTTATATAAAAGTTTATTTTCCTCCGGGGTAAGCCCCGTATCACATTTCAGTTCTTCCTGCCTGTCCCTGCGATCTATCAGGAATAAGATCAGAAATAAAATCAATGCGGAAAATGCACCCGCAAAAGTTCCCAATGTACCGCCCATAGCGCCATAAGAAGCTTTCTGGCTGTCCTGTGTGCAAAGTGCGGCAAACTGCCCTGCTGCCACGACGCTGACGATGGCATTGATGACCTGCTCAATCACCTGCGATACAGCAGTGGGCACCATATTCCGACGTCCCTGATAATAACCGCGGCACGTTCCAAGAATAGCAACCGTAAATGTCGTCGGCGCAAGGATTCGCAATGGCCGCTGCAGCCCCTCCTTCTGATACAGCACCGCCAGTATATCTGCTCCAAAAAAAAGAATCAGCGCAGCGACCAGACCTGATACGGAAGCAAAAACCAGCGCAGCCATAAACAACCTGTGCGCATTGCGATATTCCTTTTTAGCAAGTCTTGCCGACATCAGGCGCGAAACAGCAAGCGGCATGCTGTAGGAAGACAAGGTCAATGCAATATTATAGATTCCAAAAGATACGGAATATAAACCATTTCCGGTGTTCCCCATAATATTCGCCATTGGAACACGATAAATAAATCCGATGATCTTGGAGATCAGACCTGCTGCCGCAAGAATGCTTCCCTGAAGCACAAGCGATTTTTTCAACTGTTTTGACATATACGTTACCTTTTTTGCAGTGCGTCATTAATTCACGGGCTTCGCCCTATTTATTAAGTGCGATAGCACGGCAGCCGCTTGGCGGCTGGATCTTGAGTTTATTATAGCACAAACATAAAATTAGGCAACCAACCCTTTTTTCGTTTTTATCATAGACGAAATTCAATAATTTATGCTATAGTTTATAAATGCAGACTCTGGAAAGGAAAATAATTTTTACCTTTTGGCATTTCAAATTGAATAGAGATGCCAAAGATACCTATAATGTAATTAAAAATTTAATATCCGATGGAGGTAATGACCATGAAAAAACATGACAAACTTTCAAAAATCTATTTTTTCACCGCATTAATGATCCTGTCCGCATTCTGCCTGTTTGGCTGCGGCAGCGGAGGAGAAGATAACGCCTTAGAAGACATGGCTCTTCTCGATATCATTGATAACATCTATGAAATAACTCCTGTCGATCTGTCCATTTACAGCGACAACATGGACATAACCGATCCCGATACTATGTCCTACAACGCCGGACTTACGAATCTGAATAATGTAAAAGAAGCTGCCGTATCCGAACCCATGATCTCCTCACAGGCATATTCCATGGTCCTAGTCCGTGCAAACGATGAAAGCGCCACAGCCAATATCGCTAATGAGATGAAAGCCGGAATCAATCCTGCAAAATGGGTTTGTGTAGCGGCCGATGACCTTCAGATCGTATCTTATCGCGACGTTATACTGCTGTTCATGGTATCCTCCGAACTATCCGAGACCATAACCTCACAGGAGATCATTGATGCATTTCAGCAGGTCTGCGGCGGCGCCGAACTTGTCAGCTACTAATACATCCCAATAGTACAATAGCATTGTGAGAGAAAGGCCCCTAAAACAACATGATCTTTTCCAGTATTACATTTTTATATTTTTTTCTTCCGATCGTCAGCCTTTGCTATCATATCATTCCAACACGATTTAAAAATGTATGGTTACTTATGGGCAGTCTTTTATTTTACATCCTGGGAAGTCCTGCCGGTCTTCCTTATCTTTTGATCGTTTTGCTAACCGGTTATTTCGGCGGTCTGCTCCTGAATGCATTGACCGAAAAAAGGCTGCTTTGCCGGATTCTTTTTTTTAGTTTTGTCTTTCTATGTATTGCACTGCTTTTCTTCTTCAAATATTTTGAGCCGGATTCCCTGCCGGTGGGCATTAGTTTTTTCACTTTTCAGGCCGTGGGCTATCTGGCGGATATTTACCTTAACAGACAAAAGACAGAAAAAAATCCAATCACATTCTTTACGTTTATTACCTTTTTTCCTCAGCTTATTGCCGGACCCATCGTCCGGTTTCAGGATATCTCCAAAGAACTTGCGTCACGTAAGGCTACCCTTGACGATATCACGGAGGGACTGAAACGGTTTCTTCTGGGACTGTTTAAAAAAGTTCTGGTGGCAGACCAACTGTCCGGTGCAATCAGCTCCTGGGGAACACCATCGACTGTTACGCTTCACTGGATGGTCGCTATCGCCTATACATTGCAGATCTATTATGATTTTTCCGCATATTCCGACATGGCCATCGGCATGGGAAGACTCTTTGGATTTCATCTGCCTGAAAATTTCAATTATCCCTATATTTCGAAAAGCATTACCGAATTCTGGCGCCGCTGGCATATGACCCTTGGAAGCTGGTTTAGGGATTATGTCTATATCCCCCTTGGCGGAAGCCGCAGAGGGCTCAAACGAACGATGCTCAATCTTCTGATCGTCTTTGCACTGACCGGTCTGTGGCACGGGATCGGATGGCAGTTTTTATCGTGGGGACTGTTTTACGGTATTCTGCTCGTTCTGGAAAAATCTTTCCTGTTAAAATGGATGGAACAATGGCCGGCATGGTTCCGACATTGCTACACAATGCTGATGGTCATTCTGGGATTCGTGATCTTCCGCTCCACCTCCCTGTCCGGCGCATGGAACTTCCTGCAGGGTATGTTCGGAATGTTACATCTCCCCCTGTGGGATAAGAATACGGCGTTTTATCTTAGGGATCTCCTATTTCCCCTCTGCCTGTTTATCCCCTTTAGCATGCCGATCCTGCCGACGCTTAGAAAACTATCGGTCAAAAATCAAACCCTTGCCAAAACAGGCGCCGTAGTCAGTATCGCCATCTATCCACTGGTATTTTTACTCTGCAGCGCATGGATCATCACGGAAACACCGCAGCCGTTTTTATATTTTCAATTTTAAAAAAGAGGAATAACTCATGAACCAGAAAAAGACCGGTAACCATAAAACTGATCTCAACCCACAGACCACATGGCAAAAGCCGTTGCAACTTCTGATGATTGCAGTCCTTTTCCTGTGCTGGCTGTCGGTGGGACTATATTATCTTATCTCAGAACCAAAGGATTATTCCGCCGCAGAAAGACGCAGACTTGCCACCGCTCCTGCCCTTACGTTTTCTTCCATCAAAAACGGCTACTATCTTTCCTCTATGGAGAACTACGTCAAAGACCAGTTCCCGGCAAGAGACAGCTTCCGAAACGTGAAGACGGCATCTTCTCTCTATGGATTCTTACGCCTTCAAGATAATGGCTATGCCATTAGAGACGGACACCTTACCCTTATGGACATGACATTAAACGAATCATCCGTCACTTATGCCTGCACGCAGATGCAGTATCTTTATGATACTTATCTTGCGGACAGCGGATGTCATGTCTATTATTGTATCGTACCGGATAAAAACTATTATCTTCAGCTATCAGATCCTTCTTATCCGACACTGGATTATGATGCAATGGAGAGCCAGATCCATGAGCTGCTGGATTTTGCTACACCAATCGATATCAGCAATGATCTGACCCTTTCTTCTTTTTTCCAGACGGATACCCACTGGAAGCAGGAAAGCATTGTGCCTGCGGCAAATACGATCCTGTCTGCCATGTCGGCAGATGACCGGCTTATCTCTTCTACGGAGGAATATCACATCGAAACCGCTTTGAACAGCTTCCACGGCGTCCTATGCGGTAATATGGGGTGGAATATCCCATCGGAACCGATGCGTTATCTGACCAACGACAGGATTCAATCAGCTGAAGCCAGTCATCTTGATAACCTAAACTGCAACACGGTCTATGATCCCCACTATCTGACGTATGATGGTCCTGGGGCTGATCCGTATTCCTTCTTTTTATCCGGCTCCAGTGCATTTGTAACAATCAAAAATACAGCCGTCTCCCCTGCAGCATCTGAAAACAGTGCTGCAGGCGGACAGCCGTCTATCCCGCAATCCAGAGAGTTAGTTGTCTTTCGTGATTCCTTCGGAAGCAGCATCGCCCCGCTCTTTCTGGCAGGCTATGATCAGATCACCCTGATTGACACCCGCTATATCAATCCCTCCATATTGGGAGATTATATTACTTTTACAGATCAGGACGTACTTTTCTTATATAGTACCCTTCTGATCAATAGCAGCTACTCCTTAAAAGCACCATTGTAAAACTTACACTGATAACCATGCCGCCTCTGGCGGCTCAAATAGAAATGAAAAACGCAATTCTTCTCACACGGATTCCAATACCACCGCATGCGCTACACCGGGCACTGTATTACCTTCATTAAAACTTGTCTTGCTTAAAAGCGCTCCGGTGGGTACAAACAGAACCTTTTTCCACTGCTTATCCTCCAGATTCCTTAAGATCATCGTCGAAAGGACTGCCGCCGAACATCCGCAGCCACTGCCTCCTGCATGGGTATCCTGACCGCAGGCAGAGCCATTGATCTCTCTTGCATCCTGCTTGATATTGCTCCGCTCGGAGCCCTGATAGGAAGCCGCCTTTTGATCCGCAGCCTTTTCCACCGT
Organism: uncultured Lachnospiraceae bacterium; assembly: GCA_947174185.1. Lineage (GTDB taxonomy): Bacteria > Bacillota > Clostridia > Lachnospirales > Lachnospiraceae > NK4A136. The sequence continues at coordinate 4,956 of CAMWHY010000054.1, forward strand.
TGCATTCCTGTTGTCAGTACGGATCGGTTCTTCATAAGCCGCCCCGCTTCTTCCATAGATCTCAATACCGCAGTCCATATGCACTTTGCTGATATCATATCCCTTTTCATTCAACAGATGGATCAATGCCGTCTGTCCGATCACGCCGAGATCTCCCGTAATGATCCGGTCATAATCCTCCGGCACACAGGAAAAATCAGTAAGATGATGATATATCGTATCTGCTGCCGCCGGCGCCATACACGCGCCCATATTCATGGAATCTTTTAATCCATAATCCACTACTTTTCCCGGCGTAATTGCTGTAATCTTTGCACGGCATGCGTGATTCTGTTGATCGGATAAAACAAACGCGCCGCTGGCAGTCACCGTTCTGGTGGCTGATAATGGTCTTTGACCACCATAATCCAGAGGAAAACGGAACTCTTTTTCCGCACTGGCAAAATGACTGGACGTAACGCATACGGTTTTGTCCGCATATCCGCCATCGATCAGAATACTCCCAAGGCACAGCGATTCCCCACAGGTAGAACATGCCCCGTAAAGTCCAAATATGGGTATCTGACAGGATGCGCTGCCAAAGCAGCTGGCCATAGACTGTCCCAACAAGTCGCCAGACAATAAGTAGCGGATATCCTTTTCCTGCAGACCGCCCTTTTCCAGCGCCAGTTGGATGGCTTTTTTCTGAAAGCTGCTCTCCGCTTCCTCCCAGCTGTCTGCACCCAGCTTATCATCTTCGGCAATCAAATCAAACCAACTGCCCAAAGGTCCTTTCTGTTCTTTGCTTCCACCTACGGCGGCAGAAGAATGAATAAAAACAGACCGGCTAAATTCAATGCTCTGCACGCCGACCTGTCTAACTTTCTGATTGTCCATACCACACACCATGCCTTTCTCTCATCTGAGTAATTGCCAATGCAAAATCTCATGTGTAGTATATGGAACTCTTCTTTTTTTATTCTGTTTCATTTTAAACGAACATAATTTGTTGAATTTCCCCATTCTTATTTTTCATCCGGTGCCTGACCTACATGAGCAAGCCATTTGCAATCGGTCACTTCCAAACGATTTTTGCTTTCAAATTCAGTCTTAACAATAAATGAAAAATATTTCTCTGATGTCTTCATCTGAAGAACCGGCGCATAATCATTCCTAAAATGATAATAAGTTCTCTGCCATAGATCGGTGTGGGGACTGGTAATGATCTCTATCTTATCCTCGCTGATCGTATAGTCTTTGGGATGTCTTATCCATGACCAGTTGTTTTTGTTTATTTTCATATAATTGTATCTCCATCATTATCCTTATCATTTTAGATGTTTAATGTAAACTATTTTTAATTATTATTCAGTTTAATTCGTTCCTGCTAAACGAAGCATCTCCTGTAAACGTTGGATCTCCGCTTTTTGCTCGGCTATCTTTGCCTCCTGTTCAACATTCTCAGCCTCCTGCTTAGCAAGTTTCTCCTCCAATTCTCTAATTTCTACACTGGGTAGTTTTATTAAAGGTTTGGTCATTTTATCTACCTCCTCCCACAGCTTCCTGTGCTTCGCAAATACCCTCTTCGCTGCATGGCGGATCAATCTTACATAGTCATGATATTGTCGGTCCGTAAGACCGCCTGCAGATACTTCTTTCTCTAAAATCAATATAACTTCCTCCAGATACTCTGTCAATTCCTTTTCTGCGATCTTTTTTTCCTGCCTTAACCGGGGTCGGAAACGGAGCATCGTATAAGGCAGGAACAGTATCAAATGCTTCTTTCTGATTTCTTCCAGAGAATAGGTCTGGACTTTGACGGTAGGAATCTGATAGATATGCTCGCTGTTATCCTGAAAGAGTATGCGGCATTGAAGATGATCGGGGACAGCATTGCTTCCCTCAGGATAGATCACTACGGAATGGGGGAATTTTAGTGTAATCTCCCCGGCATCTCTCTTCATGGCTTTTGTATGGGTGACCGCAAAATGCACATCATAGGCAAACATACGGATCACCATTTCATGATCGTTCTTCATCTGGCATTCCAGATGATAATAATCCGTACCTCCCACCAGAAGCGCGATATCCATGAATGTGGAGCCGGGCGGTTCCTCTCCACTTTCCCAAAATGTGGAAGTCTCTGTCTCCAACAACACAATGGAGGTCCCTTCCGGATATTCTTTTCCGTACACTTCCCGGAACAAGGGAAATAACTGGGTCGGCATGGTGTCAACGATGGCCTTTAAAATCTCATCCCACAGTTTACGGCCATCATAAACTGCTGTTTGTGTCATCAGTGTTTTTTCTGACATACAATCATCCTTTCCTCTTTCTTTTGCTGCAACGTTAAAAACATTGCAAACGTTAACGGGGGCTACCTTAAAACTGTGAAATGTGGCGAAACGCCTGAATTTTCGGACTGCCGGAACGGCACGTCACAAATGATTTTCACGTGAGCTTAGTATAACAGCTATTATAGGACTTGTATATATATTTATTTCAAATCCCAAAATTATTTCTTAATTTTATGGCTAATGATCCTGCGCCTCTATATTTGATATTTTTACCACCAAAACTTCTCCTACATAAGCGATGGAGCCCTCATACGGATATGTCGGCATCCTGACCACCTCCGGATCCTCCCAGGATATCCTCGTATAGTTGATCGGTACAGCCAGTTCATATCTGATAAACGCTTCTTCTGTCCCGGTATATGTCAGCGGAGTCTTTGTCATGCCATAAGGCAAGAGCTCTTCCAGCCCCTCCATCTCCTGCAGATAAGGCGAACTTCCAAAGGGACCGCAAAATGCCACCGGGGTTACGCCCGGTTCGTACCCCTCTACCTCTTCCATATCCACAACGATCCTTGCCATAAACGACGTAACCGCGCGGTCCTGCAATTCCCTTTTCAGATATACCTGATTGGCATAGACCACATTGGTCCATATCATGCACAACACTGACATCCAGACTACCGCCTTAATCCATACCCTGCTTTTTTCCTCCACCAGCCTGATAACAAATACATAGAGCAATACGAGCGCATACAAAGTCAGAATATGATCATTCCCTTTCGATATGATGCATACAAAATTTATAGCTGCCGGCAAGACCAGAAGCAGAAGCGCCTGAAACAGATACTGCCAGATCTTCCTGCCCTTTTTCAGATTTTTTTGGACCATCATAAAGATCAGACCTGCTATTACTATGATATTGACTCCGCACAAAAGATATTTCCAGACAATACTCAGGGAACGTCCCCGGAAAGTCATGGTTACGAATGTGTCAGAATGCGTCAGGTAATAAAAGACCTTCTGATAAGCAAGTCCGATCGTTGAGAGCAAAGACTTTTCCGTATAGTCGCCCAAAGCCGCCAGTCCATTATAGGAATCTGCAACCCAGATACCGAATAACCGCCGGATGACCTGCCACATCAGATAATATAAAAGTGCAGCTGCCAGAAGCGCAATGCAATAGTAAATAGTTTTCTTGATAAAATACTTTAACTCCGAACTCTCCTGTACTTCCCGAAGCAGCAGAAAGATTACAAGCACGATGGATACGGAAATATATGCCTGATAGATCCCCATTGCCACTGCCAGCGTAATCGCCCCCAGACACAGAAATCTCCCTGTCCCCTTCTTACACAGCCAGACGCCTGCAACTGCCAAAAACAGCGACAGCATGAAAAAATCCACCCAGGGAAGAAAGGAGGCATTGAGTGCCGTCAGCACGGTATTACATGCCATAACGCCGGAAATCATATTGATAGAGATCAGTTTCCTGATCTCCAGCAGGTCAACCACCAGATAAACGCTAAATGAGAGCCAAAGTACCGCGCAAAAAGAGATCAGCCAAGGATTGCACAATCCTCCCCGCAGAAAAAGAAGGATCGGCTGCAAAACCCTTCCCAGCGCGATCTGCCAGGCGCTGTCATCCTGATAGATCTGTAACAGGGCGTCATGCGCAAACATGTTATTGGCAAAGCGGTATCCATGTGCAAACAAATACCAGAAAACAACAGAACAAAAAACGCACAGATATCTCTGCATCGGTTTCTCATATGTTTTTTCTGCCAGCCTTATCATTGTATCCTTACTCCATTTCATTTTTTAATTCCCCATAATGCCTTGGGCGGCTCAAATCCGAATGAAAAACGCCTTCTTTTGGCGTTCTTCGGTGTGAGATATAGAATCACACTAATTCCAGTAAAAACACCACCACACAGGCAGCTACTGACACCTTAAACAATCCCTGCCCTTTATATGCCATGACCAACGCCGTAACAAATCCCGCAAGTCCCGTCCATTGATTACCGGTTGCAGATATAATCGCCGGAAATGTCATCACTGCCAGCGTCACATAAGGTACATAATATAAAAATGACCTTATGGTTTTGTTTTTGATTTCTTTTCTAATTAAGGTCAACGGCAGCATACGGATCAGGTAAGTCACCACAGCCATAATCAACAGATATATCCAGATATTATGATTCATTCTAATGTTCCCCTGTCTTTTCTGTTATTTCATGTGTTCTAATTTTCCACCGTCTGCGGTTTTCCTGCTTCCGGCACATCTATCGGAAATAAGATCGCAGCCACCAATGAGATCACTATGGTCAGAACAATGATCCTGCTTCCGGCAGACATCTCCCTCACATACGGCATCACCGTACATGCCAGGCTTCCTATCATGGCAGCAACCACCGCCAACGCAACATGCTTATCCTCTTTTGCCGGTGGAACAAAGATCGCCACAAACATTCCATACAGAGCAATACTCAGCGCATTAACGATCAGCTCCGGAAGAATATTGCCCATAACCACGCCCAGACACGTCCCGATCGTCCAGCCGGGAATCGCAAGCGCCATGGCTCCATAAGAATAAAGCGGATTCAATTTCCCCGGAACGCCAATCGAGATTCCAAAGATCTCATCCGTCACGCCAAATGCCACCAAAAACCGATGATAAAATGGCATTTCAGGGTCCCATTTCTGTGACAATGCACAAGACATCAGCATATATCGAATATTGATTACCAGCTGGGATATCGCCATCTCCAGATAGGGGGCATGGGCAGCGATCAGCGTCAATGCTGCAGCTTCACCGGCAGACGTCAGGTTCGTCAGCGACATCACTGTGGCTGCAATAGCGGAAACACCGATCTGTTTCGCCTGTATCCCCAGCGAAAAAGATACTGCAAAATATCCCAGCGCGATCGGCACGCCGTCTCTCATACCACTCTTAAATATTTTCCAATTTTTAACAGCCTTCTCTTTCATAAACACGCTCTCTGTTTTATAAACACGCTCTCTGTTTTATCCCATTTTCCTGTCTGAATTCCATGCTGTCATCGTGGACAGCAGCCATGACAGCAGTCATATTCTATCATATTTTTTTATTATTTTACAATATATGATTGACATTATATTGAATACCTGTATAATAAATACAGCAAATAAAACAATCTCTAAACTTTAAGTATATTTTTACTGCGACTTTTGGAGGATAAAATGTATAACGATTTAAAGCTGGGACAGCGTTTGAAAGATCTCCGCAATGAACACGGTCTTACACAGCAGGAACTCGCTGACCGCACGGAACTGACCAAAGGTTACATATCACAATTGGAACGTGACCTGACGGTCCCGTCGGTCCCGACGCTTTTAGACATCCTGCAATGTCTGGGCTGTACCCCCGCGGAATTCTTCAGCGATACGAAAAAACCGCCTGTGGTCTATCATCAGGACGAATATTTTGAAAAAATCGACGAGGAAAATCATAATACCATCCAATGGCTCGTAGCCGATGCTCAGAAAAATATGATGGAACCTTTACTGATCCGGCTTGCTCCCGGCGGAAACACTGTTTCCGACAAAGCGCATACCGGTGAAGAATTTGGTTATGTCATGAAGGGACAGATCCGGCTGGTGCTGAATGAAACCAGCCATCTGATCAAAGCAGGAGAGTCTTTCTATTACTCCTGTTCCCAAAAACACCAGATATTTAATGCGGGCAATACCATCGCCGCCTTTTTATGGATAAGCACCCCGCCCAGCTTTTAGAGCAGGGTACAAAACACAAAATTTTAGAGGTATCTTACATGCAGGAAAATATATTATCCTTAAACAATATTACAAAATCATTTGACGGGGAACTGGTTCTGGAGGATCTTTCCCTGGATATCAAGCGCAATGAATTTGTCACGCTCCTTGGTCCGTCCGGCTGCGGAAAAACAACCACGCTCCGGATCATCGCGGGATTTGTCATGCCTGATCAGGGCAAGGTTCTGCTGGAGGGCGAAGATATCACCACGCTCCCTACGGAAAAACGCTGCATCAATACGGTATTTCAGAAATATGCCTTATTTCCCCATATGACCGTAGCAGAAAATATAGCCTTTGGCTTAAAGATCAAGAAAAAGGACGATGACTATATACGCCAAAAAATCAAGTATGCTCTGGAGCTTGTCAATCTTACAGGCTTTGAAAAAAGAAAACCGCGCTCTTTAAGCGGCGGTCAACAACAGCGAATCGCTATTGCGCGGGCGATCGTAAATGAACCTCAGATACTTTTGTTAGACGAACCGCTTGGCGCGCTGGATCTAAAGCTCCGGCAGGATATGCAGAAGGAATTGATCCGGCTGAAAAAAGAACTGGGCATTACCTTTATCTATGTTACTCACGATCAGGAGGAAGCCCTGACAATGTCAGATAAAATCGTCGTTATGAATCAGGGATATATCCAGCAGATCGGCACCCCGGAAGATATCTACAATGAACCGCAGAATGCTTTTGTTGCAGATTTTATCGGCTCCGCCAACCTGCTTGCCGGAACCATGATTCAGGATGAGCTGGTCAGCATCAATGACATCCGCTTTGACTGTGTGGATAAAGGCTTTGGCAACAATAAACCCGTGGATGTCGTAATCCGTCCCGAGGATGTGGAAATACGGGAAAAGGGTCAGGGTATTTTCCCTGCCGTTGTAACCTCTGTCTTATTTAAGGGGGTTCATTATGAGATTTTTGCAAAGGGAATCGGCATCGACTGGATGATCCACACCACCGCCTATCATGAAGTCGGCGCAGAGATCGATCTGTATGTGAAACCGTTTAACATCCAGATCATGAATAAACCGGAGTCGGAAGACGAAGCTGTCATCCAGACGGAATAAGCGTAAGAAGTATAAAAATATTACATAACGGAAAGGCATATCACCATATGAAACGTAAATATATTGCTGCTCCATATATTATCTGGATGAGCGCATTTATTGTACTTCCCCTTATATTTGTGTCTTACTATGCGTTCACCGATAAAACAGGGGGATTTACTCTGGAAAATATCACCGCTATATTGGATCCGCTGCATATCAAAGCGACACTGTTATCCTTGGAACTGTCGCTGGCATGTACGATTCTCTGTCTGTTGATTTCATTTCCGCTTGCCTTAGTGCTGCGCCGCCTGAATATGAATAATAAAGGGATCATCATTTTGATCATGATCCTGCCCATGTGGATGAATTCTATACTGAGAATCCTTGCGCTGCAGATGATCTTAAGTAAAAACGGGATTTTAAATATGATACTGTCCTGGTTTGGCATCGCCCCGCTTTCCATCATCAACACGCCCGGCGCAATTGTCTTTGGTATGGTTTATGATTTTCTACCCTATATGATCCTGCCGATCTACAATGCGGTCATGGATATTGACAATGATCTGATTGATGCCGCCAGGGATCTGGGTGCTTCCAATCCCTCCGTAATATGGCGTATTATCCTGCCCTTGTCGAAACCCGGCATCATCAGCGGGATTACAATGGTATTTATCCCCTGCCTGACCTCCTTTGTCATTCCTGACATCTTAGGCGGCGGCAAGATCCAGCTTCTTGGTAATGTCATTGAACAGGAATTTATCACCAGCATGAACTGGCATCTGGGTTCGGGATTATCCTTTGCATTGATGATCTTTGTGGTCGTCGGACTTGCTTTTTCAGAAAAACAGGAAAAAAAGGACCGCGAGTCGCTGGTTTGGTAAGTGTGAAAAATATATCTAAGGCAGTAAAAAACACTGCCTAAGATATATTAAGTTTCACACCGAAAAACGCAAAAGCAGCGTTTTTCATTCCTATTTGAACCGCCAAAGGCGGCATGGAGGATTAGCATGAAAAATTTTATCTGTAAATTTTATCTGGCAATTATCATGATATTTTTATATGCACCGATTCTGGTATTGGTAGTACTGTCTTTTAACAGTTCCAAATCCCGGGTCGTATGGGGCGGATTTACCTTAGACTGGTATCGTGATATCTTCCGCACTTCTGTGGTCAGTGCAGCTCTGCAAAATACAGTCGTTCTTGCACTGGGATCTGCCTTTTTTGCAACGATCATCGCCCTGCTTGCCTGTATCGGTATCGATGCCATGCGGAGAAGGGAATACACCGTCGTCATGGCAGTTACTAATATTCCTATGCTGAACGCGGACATCGTAACCGGCATTGCCATGATGCTTTTACTGATCCGCTTCATGCCTCTGGGATTTTCCAGTATCATGCTGGCACATATTACCTTTAATATCCCTTATGTGATCCTGAGCATCCTGCCCCGGTTCAATCAATTGGACGTCAGTATTTACGAAGCGGCAAGGGATCTGGGAGCGGGGCCGGTATATTCCTTTTTTAAGGTTGTACTGCCGGAACTGGCACCCGGTATTGTATCCGGATTTTTTATGGCAGTCACCATGTCCATGGATGATTTTGTAATTACCTATTTTACCAAAGGACCGGGGGTCAATACCTTATCCACGATGATCTATTCCCAGATCAGAAAAGGAATCCAGCCCACCATGTATGCGCTTTCCACGATCATCTTCCTGATCACTGTGCTGTTTCTGATCCTGGCAAATATCTTGAGCGCACCGCAAAAAAAACGCGGCAGAATCCATACGCCGCCTGAACAGATTTAAGTAGTAAGAGAGGAGTCATGATTATGAAAAAAAGAATTTTGTCTATCCTATGCGCGGCGGCGCTTGCCGCATTATCCCTTACAGGCTGTGGAGGAACAAAAGAACCGGCACAGCAGATCACCGTATTCAATTACGGCATGTATATCGATCCTGTCATTCTGGACCAGTTCACTGCAGAGACCGGTATCGAGGTATTGTATGAAGAGGCAATGACGCCAGAAGAACTCTATTCCAAATATTCTTCTGGCGCGATCCAGTATGATGTTCTGTGTTCATCCGAATATATTATCATGAAGCTGATGGCGGAGGGAGAATTGCAGCCTATGGATTTCACACAGTTCCCCAATATCGAAAGTATCAGCGACGATGTCTGGGAATTCTGCGCCTCCTTTGATCCCGGCAATCAGTATGCTCTCCCCTATTTCTGGGGTACAGTAGGCCTTTTATACAATAAAAACATGGTATCGGAACCGCCTACAAGCTGGGATGTATTATTTAACGGCGAATATTCCGGAAATATCATCATGCAGAACAGTATGCGCGACGCATTTATGATCGCCCTGAAATATCTTGGATATTCCTGCAATACAACAGATCCCGACGAACTTGCCGCGGCAAGGGATCTGCTGATCTCCCAGAAACCCGATGTGCAGTCATATCTTGTGGATGAAGCAAGAGATGAAATGATTGCGGAAAATGCCGCAATCGCCGTGGTATATTCCGGGGACGGAATACTTGGATGCGAAAGTAATGAAAATCTCGCTTATGTTGTACCGGAAGACGGCAGCAACCTCTGGATCGACTGCTGGGCGATGACGAAAAACTGCGATAACCCGGAAGCGGTATATCAGTTCCTTGATTATCTCTGCTGCCAGACAGACATTGTAGCACAGAACTTTGAATATGTTTATTATCCGCCTTCCAATGCCGACGTAAAGGAGCTTTTGGATGAAGATGTGGTAAATAATCCCCTTTTATTTCCGGATTTCAATACTCTGGAAAACTGCGAGGTATATCAATTAATGGATGAGGCGACCACCGAACTGATGGATCAATACTGGAAGGAAATCAAGGCTGAGTGATCATCTTAACTCCCACCATGCAAATATATTTCATAGAAAAAATAAGATAAAGATCCGGCTACTTTACCAAGGGCTACAGCGGCGACAAATACGCTGAGTCCATGGTGAAAGCCGACTCTTCTGGAAAAGATCGGAATACTGTCCAGCATCTCTGCAATCGCAAGCGCAAGACATCCTTCAAACATCCCCCCGAACAATCCATAGATCACAAGAAGAACGATTCCAAACCACCCCGCACCATTAGGAAATCTTAAAAATGACGAAAAAACCGTCAAAACTCCCCCAATGACCGTTCCGAGGATGACTGCATTTTCAAAAAAGATGATATGATCTGCAGTTTTAGTTTTTTGAGCAAAACGCGGTATCATGCCCACGGAAACCAACACTGTCAGAACGCCGGCAGACACAAGCGCACCAAAGCTGCCTCCGCCAATGATCAACAAAAACAATAGTAACCCTTTCATATCCCATTCTCATCCTTCCTGTTTTTCACGCATACCGTTTTATTCAACTTCCATACTTTCCCCTACGCGTTTCTCATTTTCCATAAGGGCTGTATTGATATCATCCTCATATAGCTTCATCTCCACTTCTATGGGGGTAGGATCAACCGTCAGACGCTTTCTGCCTAAATGGTTAAAAAACAACGTGATACCAGCCGCCAAACCAATGGAATAGGAAAATTCCAAAACACCAAGCCCGCTGGACGGTTCCCCCATTACCTGTTCATAGATACCGGAAAATAAGTCCTCAATCCCAATATCATTATGAAATGCCATAATCGTAAACGCCGTACCGAAAAAACTGACTAAGGCCACCAGGGCAACCTTCATTTTTTGTAGAAACGGATTACTTTTCTTTCCGGCATCATATTCTACCAGAATATCCATTTCCCCAACACTTTGGACACTGACTGCCTGAGAAAGCTCTGACAGCATACGGATGATGACAAGGGAACTGATACATTTCCTGTGAGGTCCCTCTTCCTTAAAGGTATATACTTTTATGCTTCTTGCTTTCGCAAGAATCACATCATCCGAGCAGTATACCGTTGCCACATCCTTTAAAAACACATCTTTCTCTTTGATTTTAGTACATTTTTCCAGTTTTAGATAAATATCAATTGTCTGCATATAAAAAGGAGAGCCTTTCTTAAGTCTCTCCTTAGTTTTATTTGTTTTAACTTATTTTATACATACGAAACATTGTACAAAATATTTTTTCAGTCAGCTTCGCCTAAAATACATCAACTCTGGTCATTGAGGAAAACTCCGACCCCTTCCACAGGATATTCATCTGCACACGACTGAGAGCATTGATCTCTATCTCCCAATGACGTCTCTCGCCTCTGTCCTCATCAAGTACGAGCGTATAAACGTCATTCCCAGTCTGTTCGCTGACTTCCGTTCTTAAATAGTAAGTATAAGAGATCTGATTTCTGACTTCGCCACTGCCGGTAAACTTCTCATAACTGGAAGCAGTCCCGTCTGTCCGGAAAGTGTAATAAGTAACCGGTGATCCCGCCATCTTCCATTCCCCTATAATATTTGTCTCATTGATTTCAACCGGCCGAAACATGCTGAATAAATAATAACCGCCTGCAATCAAAAATAATAAAAATACAATTGCTATGATCTTATTTGCAAGTTCTTTATCATCCTTCTTTTTTCTCCTGGCCATAATTCCCCGCTCCCTCCATTAATATAATAATTTTCTTTTCTTACCATTTAATAATCTATCTTAGTTGTATCATATTTTCCAAGGAATTGCAATGCTTATTCTTCACCTTCCCTGACTGCCTTTGCAAATTCCGCCTGTATGGAAGGATCATAGGAAAGCATCGGATCAACATCCTTGCCTTTGATCTTACGTTCTACATAATTGCTCACGATCTTCACAACCACCGGCGACAATACGATCACACCGATCAGGTTCGGGATCATCATCAGTGCGTTGAAAGTATCCGAGATATCCCACGCCAGAGACGACGTCATCAAAGAACCACTGATGATCATCAAAACAAAGATTACCCTGTAAACTTTAGCGCCTCCGATGCCAAACAGATACTCAGCCGCCTTGCCTCCATAATGGGACCAGCCAAGCACTGTGGTAAACGCAAATAACAGAATCGCTACGGCAATAAACATCTCGCCAAACCGACCGAATCCTGCTCCCAGTCTGCCAAACACCTGCCCAAATGTCTGCTGGACTAATGTTGCGTCATTAACGCCTTCCGCTACCGCTCCGGTTGCAAGATCAATACAATTGGAAGAAAGCACTACGATCGCAGTCATTGTACATACAACAAACGTATCTGCAAATACTTCAAAGATACCCCACATTCCCTGCTTGACAGGCTCTTTGACGTTGGAATTGGAATGTACCATGACAGAAGATCCAAGTCCCGCTTCATTAGAAAATACGCCACGTTTACATCCCTGTGTAATGACTTCCTTAATTGCCACCCCGACTACCGCGCCCTCTACTGCCTTGATGCCGAATGCAAATTTAAAGATTGCGCTGAATATTGCGCCGATCTGTGAAATATTAGCAATCAGGATAATCAATGCGCCGACCACATAAGCAATCGCCATAAACGGAACGATCCGTTCTGCCACTGCCGCAATTCTTTCAAGACCGCCGAGGATAATCAAACCTGCCAGTATCATTAAAACAACACCAATCACAACAGAAACCACTGTAACAGCACTTTCGCCCTCGCCATAAAGCACTGGTGCATTAACATTCTTAAAGAATGCAGATTGAAGATTCAGCGTGATCTTATTGATCTGACCCATATTCCCGATACCAAAAGAAGCAAGCAGCGCAAAAATGGAAAATAGTACGGCGAGAACGCTTCCTGCACCTTGGCAAAAGCCGTTCTTCTTTATCTTTCCGAGTCCGTCCTTCAGATAATACATCGGTCCACATGAATACTCACCCGCTTTATTCTTACGACGGTAGTAGA
>CAMWHY010000055.1 GCA_947174185.1 uncultured Lachnospiraceae bacterium
GACTATTTTTTGAAAAATTTATATGGTATAATTGGATTATATTTTTATAAAAACACGTACTGAGGAGGAGAAGTATGGAAAGTGAACTTCATTATCATTATATAACAAATTATTCTTTGGATTTATGCCTAGAGTACATGAAACATGATAATATATATGATAAATTTGAATATGTATGGGAAGAGAGAGGGGATTATTACCTAATAACATTTAAAGAATATAAAAATAGTATGTTGAGTTTAGCTAATGCTCCTAAGCCAACATTTAAAGTTACATTTGAAAACATGGGAAATCAAACAGGCATATCGGTACAATTTCTAAAGGGGTCTTTGCAACCAGTCCCGTTTGCATATACGAAAGATATTGATATATTTTGGGAAAAAAAATTGGATGCAGAAAAGGTTAAATGAAAACTTGTTTAAGAAGGGAAGGACGGTATTATCCCGCCCTTTTTCCCTTTTTATTATTTATCTAAATTCCATATCATTAACAAATGTTTTATAATGCTCTATAATATCCTCATCACTTCCTGAGACTAACAGCTTATACATTCCATTATCGGTTCTCATATATATAAGATAACCTGTAAAGCCTGACATATTAAGATAAAAAGCTTCATAATCCGTAACGGCATAATTTTCTATAATTAAGTCACAGTCCGTCACATCGATGCTTCCCATGCTTGTATTTTCCTTTATGAATGTCAAAAATCTTTGGAAATCGTCCTCAAAGGAGGATGAAGGAAAGCGTTGAATTGTAATATAAGTATCAGAATAATTTACCTCCAGCCCATCCTCATCATTTACACTGCTGCGTGACGTAGAATCTGAAAAAGTCACATAGGAATCAAGCTTTAAGGTGTAGGTGTCACCCTGATTTGAAAATGACTGGATTCTTGAAGTGCCGTCCCCGCCCCTGAACGCGTCGGAATCATTATTCATATTTTTAATCAGGACAGCTCTTACAACTAGAAGCACAGTAATCGCTACAATGCAACTAATAAGTAAAATTGTTCTTTTGTTCATTTTTAGTCTCTCCTATAATTCTTCATATTTATTTTAAAAAATTTGCGCGGTATTGGCAGTGAGTAGCCAAACAAAATCTTAGATTCCTAAATATAGCGAATTCAATTGTAGCCATTCATATTATAGCATAATATGTGCATTCACACCAACTGTATTTTCCTGATAATCAGAACCGTTGTAATCTCCAATTACCCTTCTTTTATATACATTTCTGTACTATAATTGTTATAGAAAAAGTGACCTATCGGATTCTAGAGAAGGAAGGAAATAAAAATGCAGTTAAAATGGTATGGGACAGCTGCTCTGATTTTGAAGGAAGATGATGTATCAATTGCGTTTGATCCGTTTTGCGGACTTCAGCCGCATGAATCCTTGTATTCAAAGAACCTATCTCCCGGTGAACAGGAATTCCGTAAGATAAAACATGTATTTATCACACATGGGCATTTTGACCATATTGCCCGAATTCCGGCGATTTATAAAAAAGCCCCCTTAAAACTGTGGTGTACGCAGACTCCTTACAATACCTTACTGCGGGAAGGTATGCGGCCGGAACAGATGCAAGTGTTCCGACCGGGAAAACAGATCCATGTCGGACCGTTTACGGTTACGGCATATCAAAGCAGACACTGTAGATTTGATGTGCCCCTCATTGTTAAAACGGTGTTTCGCCCTAAGGTTTTCTGTCATCCGGTCCATTTGTTTCATTTTCTGAAAATGCAATTGCAATATCCGGAAAATAAAGAGATCCTGCTTTATGAGGTTCTCAGTGGGGATAAAAGAATACAGATCCTGGGCAGTCTGAACCTGTCTGCGGATGTGGAATATCCGACAGGAGCGGATATACTTATCCTGCCGTTTCAGGGGCGCAGCGATTTAGAAAAGTGCGGATTATCTATTGTCCGAAGACTGAAACCTAAAAAAGTTTTTTTGGATCATTACGATGACTCTTTTCCGCCAATTTCAGATAACATCAGTACAAAAAAATTTGTAGAGTTATTACGGGAGCAGGAAAAAATTCCTTGCCGGGCTTTAGAGAAGGGAGAGGTTGTTTATGAGTAAGCAAAGAAGGAAATAAAATCCAGTCTATTTCTTTGCCAGCCAACCTTTAAAAATTCCTCCCTGAAATATTGAAATGATTACAAAAAAGAAATCTGCTGCAAGGATGAATAAAAAGGATGGCAAAAGTACACGGGTAAATTTTACCCCAAAACCAACCCCTTTGTTAATAGCAATACTCATTCGTAAGCTGTGAAAGAATACGCCCAAGTTGAAAAATAAAATTATTCCTAATTGTTTTGCAAAGTGTTGTACTGCATCCATGGGCAGCCAATTACCGGTTTGGATACCGGCGAAAACAACATTTAATACAAAGATACCCAAATACACAAAGAACATGATCCTCAAAACATTCAGCATTACGCCGCCACCGATCCCGATTCCGCCACACCACTCAAGATTACTTCTCTTACAAAAATTCTCAAGTACCTGCATCAAGGGTTTATTTTGGCGACCTTCAATAAATCCTCCATTAGATAGAGCGTACACTTTTAAACGAATATCATGCTCTAAACAAAATCGCTCCATTTCTTTCAAAAAAGCCAGCATATGCGAGGGTACTCCGTCCACATAAAGAGGCAGACCGATCACCACTGCATCAGCATCCTTTATATTTTCTAGTACTCTTTTATGGTCATTTTGGTTGCGTACTTGTTCGCTTACCACTTCACCGCTTACCAACATTCGGACAATTCCCAGCAGATAAGAGGAGACACTTAATTTCTTTTTAGGACTGCCGTTTATAAATACTGTCTTCATACTAATTACCATGCCTTTCCAAAGCCTGCGAATTTGGGCCGCAGGCACAAATTTGCGATTGAAAAATCTTTGATTTTTCAATTTATTCCCTCCGATTTATCAAGTGATTCCAAATACCGAAATTCAAATGTCTGAAAACCGAAGTTGATTGCATTCCTTTCCACCATGTACTGGAAAGTTTCTTTTTCCGCATCGGTCATATCTCCATATGCGTACACGGTAAGCTTTTCTTTTTTTCCATAACGTAAGGTGTGATGCATCTGCCTGCCGCGATATGTACTAAATGGTGTAGAAAGACCGATACTTCTATCCAGTACATTCTTTACTGACGGACTATATGCTCCATAACAGTTCTCTGTAATAATCACCAGTTCATCCGTTTTTCCTATGTCACGGCAGACAGTTTCCAAAGTATCCTTCATATAACACCCTGCCGGATGTTTTGTCCAACAACCGAAACACCCCTGACAAGGTGCATATTTTCCATTGGCACTGATAATTTTTTGGCACTTTTCTTTTAATATCATTTCATATTTTTCATTTAAATCATGAATTATGGTTTTCATATAAATCCTCCAAATCGCAGCTCTGCTGCGACTTAAATAGAAATAATGTTTCCGAAATATCTAATTCGTTTAATAAAAAGCATAATGAATAACATTTGTTATATAACATAAATTATGTTATGAATTTTGTCAAGTCCATTAACAGTTTTTTCTTGTAAAGTATTAAAAGTATTTCAATCAGTTCATGCAGTACGTCATTTTATGTTATAATATATTATATGACTAAACAATTCCGATTTATTGGGATGAAATGAGACATTATAATGATTGCTGAATCCAAGCCGGATGAAATGGAAATGAAGATAAGTGTTACGATGTATTATGATGATCATAACCCGCCACATTTCCATGCAGAATATAATGGAAATAAAGCTTTGGTGGAAATTGATGAGGCAAGAGTTATAAAAGGTGCATTGCCGTCAAAACAGTTAAAACTGATTTTAGCATGGTGTGTATTACATCAGGATGAGCTGATGAAAAATTGGGAATTGGCTAAAGATGGTAAAGAACTTAATAAGATTGCACCATTAATGTGAGGAGGATTATTATGTGTTCCAAAATTGTTCAAGTTGTTCCTACAAAAGAATTTACAGTGTATGTCTATTTTGAAGACGGTAAAATAGTATGCTATGATGTAAAACCACTATTAGAGAAAGAAGTATTTGCTGTTCTAAAAGATATTGAATATTTTATGAAAACTTGTACCATAATGAACGATACTTTGGCGTGGGATATCGCCGGAAATCGGGATAATACTAAATGTATCGATATCGATCCCGATACTTTGTATAAGTTGGATGCAGTAAAAGAGAAGATAGCATAATAGTTTTAGATTTGTGAGAAGAAATAAGTTATCATTATGGGAAAAAGCATGTAATATATATAAAAATAAAAATATCAAAAAAGGAGAGATGAGTAATGAAAGTTTTATTAGTAAACGCTAGTCCGCACGCCAATGGCAATACCTTTATTGCACTGAATGAAATGCAGCAGATCTTTACATCCGAAGGAGTGGAATCAACGATCTTACATATCGGTAATCAGGATATCAGGGGCTGTATTGCATGCCGGTCCTGTGTAAAGAACGGCAAATGCTGTTTTGATGATGCAGTTAATGAATCAGCGCGCCTGTTTGAGGAAGCGGATGGATTGGTTGTGGGCACACCTGTTTATTATGCATCTGCCAATGCTACATTGATTGCATACCTGGACAGATTGTTCTTCAGCACACATTTTGATAAGAGGATGAAAGTCGGAGCAGCGGTTGCTGCAGCAAGGCGGGGTGGTCTTACGGCGACCTTTGATGAGTTGAATAAATATTTTACGATCTGCGGTATGCCGGTTGCCAGCGGACAATACTGGAATGGGATCCATGGAAGGGAGCTGGGTGAAGCGCAGCAGGATGCAGAAGGCTTACAGCAGATGCGGACCTTGGCGCGTAACATGGTATTTCTGATGAAGTCGATCCAGCTGGGTAAAGAAAAATTTGGTCTTCCTGAAAAAGAACCGGCAGTCATGACCAATATGATAAGATAGTGGGAGATCAAGATTTTCGGGCGGTGTGAAGGGAGCACAATGTGACAGAATTAGTAAAGGACACAACAGAACGGAAATTAGGACAAAAGATCCACAAATGTAAATTGTGCAAGGCAGAGGGGATGTTTGAGTCTTATCTGGTAAGGGAGATGATGCAGAATACAGGGGAAGAATTTGAGTATTTTGTATGTGGAGAATGTAATTGTCTCCAGATTGCCAAGATTCCCTCAGACCTTGGGAAATATTATGGAAGGGACTACTACAGCTTTGCCCAGGAAGAATACCCAAATATTAAATATGAAACGCCAATAAAGACAAAAGATAAAATTTTGGATGTGGGCTGCGGAAGCGGAGTGTGGCTGTTTCGGAAGGCTCTTGCAGGTTGGGGAAATCTCCATGGCTGTGATCCATTCCTGGAACGGGATATGCATTATGGAGACAGAGTACATATCAAAAAATGCACCATCCATGAAATTGAGGGAGAGGCTTCCTATGATGAAATTAGAATGGGGGATGTATTTGAGCATATGGCAGACCCGGTAGAGGCGTTGCAGAGCGCGGCAAGGCTTTTAAAGCCGGAGGCGGTGTTGGCCATGGATATTCCTATTTTTCCCAACATTGCTTTTGAAATGTTTGGAGCGCATTGGTTTCAGATTGATGCGCCGAGACATCTTTTTCTGCACTCGAGAAAGAGTCTGGAATATCTGGAGGAGCAAAGCGGATTAAAGATTATTAAAATAGAATATGATTCAGATTCTTCCCAGATTTACAGGAGTTTCTTTTATTCTTTCGGAGTTTCTTTTTATGAAGTGACACCGGAGCTATTTTTCCAATATTTTGATGAGGAAACGAAGCAGGATATGATGAAAACCACATGGCAGTGTAATCAGGCAGAATATGGAGATCATGCCAAAATATATTGGATGCATAAGGACGCGGCAGAAAGGGTACAGCATACATCCGGTATGCTGGAGGACATTATGAAATATGCCCAGGAGACGGAATATGTGGATAAGAGTATAACGAGTATAACTATGAAGATTTAGGTCAGGGCAGATATGGGAAACATAAAAGCAGGACTCATGCAATGTTATGCATGTTCCTGCTTTTTGCAGTTTTAGGGAAATGCTGTTACATATTATAATACTGTGCCGTTTCTTGCAGATCCTTCATAAATTTTCCACCCGCCTTTTCGTATTTGACGAGCACGCCGGCATAGTGCTGCTGTTTGCGTGTCAGTTCGTTTTCAAATCTCGTCATGGATAATTGATAGAACGGATTGTTTCTAATTCCATCACGAATAGATTTATTAAACGGAATGTGGCGAACCAGAATATCACGGGCAACCTTGTTCAGACGGTAGCTGCCCCGTGCTTCGAATTTGATCCAATTGATATAATCTCGTACAAATACCTCGCGATAATTATTTTTTACATTCTGCATGACGTTCTTTACTCTCTCTTTTGCATCCGGAGAAAGCTCGCTGTTCTTCTTATAAAACTGCAGATAGTTGCAATACTCCGCAGTCAGCGATTTTTCTCGCAGATCGTTCCAGCGCATTCCTTCGATTTTCCTGCAAATCTCCCAGTGGAAACGTCCCATGGCAATCATCATCAGATCTGAAAGATCTGCGGACGTAAAGATCGGGAACATAAAACGACCCGGTGTGTCAGTTTTTGTAGTGGCTGTTTCCTGCCACATCATAGACCGTATTCCCACATTGGGCATCAGGACGATGTCAGGTAGAATCTCTCTGACGATCCTGTCATTGGCGATTCCATGATCCTTATCAGAGAATGGAACTTCCCTGTAAAATATGGAATAGTCGATCATCCGGATCTCATTCATGGCATTTTCCAGTTTCTCCGCAGTAACGAGCATCTTGTCTATAGAGTTGATCAGGTCGCTGCCGTTTAAGATAGGACAGAATGTTGTAATTCTGCCGTAAGTCAGTTTGTTGATCATGGAAAACATATTGTTGATCTCAAATTCCACACGCAGTCTGGGATCATTCAGGCGTTTTTCCAGTTCTTCTTTTGTAATCGATTTTTCCTTATACTGTTCCGCCAGAAAAGCAGGATAATTGGCGTCATATTCATTTTTAGAAGTTTCTTTCTTTCCCTTGTAGATCTGTTTCAGCCACTCATAGATCGTGTAGATATGTCTGGAATGGCAGATATCCAGATGGGCGCACAGATCATAAAGTTCTTTGACACGGTCTTCCCCTACAAAGGAGGTATCCATAAATCCAAAATTTAGAAACATTTCCAGAATCGGTGTCAGCGTGCTTTCATCTTCCACCGCTTTGATAAATACCTTATAATAGATCTCATAAAAATCAGCAGAAATCTTCTTTCGGAGCGCATAGGTCTCTTTGTCGGTAGATAATAAGTCAGGCAGGCTGAAATATTTTTTGATCCTTTCGCTGAGTTCATCAATTTCCGTATTCTGATAACCGGCATATTCCAGAATATGGGAAAGACAGTCTTCTTCTAAGACATTCATTTCTATCCGCCTAACTGATCCATCCGCGGTAAGCGCATTCCTGCTTTCTCCACTGTAATCATATTCCTCATATTCCTTAATGCGTCTGCGGATCAGGCGGCTGTTGTAGATCTGGAATTTTTCCGCGGATTGTGTGATCCGGCCAAGCGCCTCCGTAATCGGTTCAATATCATATTTTTTTGCATACATTTCGATGGAAAGGTCAAAATACAGCCTATAAAGATCCAGTTCATTTTCACTGAGCAGAATATCCTTATTGTAAGAAAGAAAGCTTTCTAATTCGTTGATACCCAGCGTAAATCTTCGCATTTGTGCGGCGGCTTCCATAATTACACCCACCGTAAGGCTGTCGTCCTTCTCCATAAGTTGCAGATACTCCTGCATATATTTCCGTACAATACTGATGCTGTTATTGACTTCCCATTTTTCCGCCTTATGCTGCATTACCAGCGGTTTAAACAGTTCCATTTTGGAAAAATTCTGAGTTTCAATTTTATATTTTTCACAAAAGATCTTGTAATCGTAATATAGGTTTTCCACCAAAGTATGGAACTCGTTGGCCTTTTCAAACAGTTCTGAATAAAGTTTCAATAGATTGTGCCGCTGCATCACGGCAGCGCGCAGGAAAATATTGCGGATTTTTTCTTTGCCAGAAAGCGTCCGCTTGAGATTTTCGGAAGTTTCGCAGTTTAAAGCAACCAAAGAAGTATCCTCGATAGCAATATAATCGCACAGATAGATATCCCTTTCCAGAAAACCAATGATGGAGTTCTTTTCCAGACGAACCTCCGAAAACTCCATTTTCTGTAAGACGCTTCCCTGCTGAATCAGATACCAGCATTTAACTTTATCGTTTTTTCTTGCTATGACCATGTCATGTTCAAATTCTAAGATTTCCATATGCGCTCCTTGTACCTTTCCTATGAAAATAGGTAATTGCGAAACTTCACTATATTAATGTATCACTATCCATACATTTTCACAAGCATTAAAAAGGTGAAGGTCAGGAATCTTTGTTATCCCTATTGACGTTCTATTATTTTGAAAGTATAATTTGTAATACAAATCATACTTTATGCAGAAGTGATACTTTAATAATTGTGAACTCAATGTATGCAAGCATCTGATGCACAACTGATTGTTGAAAATCTGAAGTTTTTCAATTACTTAAAAATGGTACTGAGAGGGAGGAGGGACAGGATGAAAGCACCGGAAGGAAAATACGCATGGACTGCCACAGTCGGCGAAAAAGGGCAGATCGTGATACCCAAACAGGCAAGGGAGGTTTTTGGGATTAAACCGGGAGATACACTGATTCTGTTAGGAGATATAGAGAGAGGAATTGCCATTCCACCGAAGGGGGCGATTGCAACGCTTATGAAAACGATTATGGATGAGGAGGATAATCCGACATGAAACATATTATGTTTTTCTGTATTCCAGCCCATGGGCATACGAACCCGATGCTTCCGGCGGCAAAGGAATTGGTAGAACGCGGGCATGCAGTTCGCTTTTATTCTTTTAATGAATTTGAAGAAAAAATAAAGAAGACCGGAGCAGAATTTATTTCCTGTGACCAGTATCTTCCGAAAGTTACGGAAAAAGAACTGAAACGGATCAAAAAGGTTTCCACAACGGAAATGACCATTGCCGATATCAGGACGACGATCAACATGGATCCGTTTTTACAGAAAGAGGTGGAAGAATTTAAGCCGGATGTAATCTATACGGATTCTGTGGCATTCTGGGGAAAACTGACTGCCTGGAAATACCAGATCCCGATGGTCTGCTCTACAAGCACATTTGCATTCAATAAGATGTCTTCACAGTATATGAAGATGAGCATCAGAGAAATGGCAGATATGATTTTTGGATTGCCAAGGATCTCCAGAGAATTAAAAAAGATGGAGCCATACGGTTATCATGTAGATAATGCGCTTTCTCTTGTCCAGAATGACAACGATACAGACACCATTGTTTATACGTCAAAAAAGTTTCAACCATATGCAGAAACATTTTCCGGTCATTATGCCTTTGTGGGACCGTCGGTCTTTTCGGAGGCAAAGCCTGACAAGGCAAAGGATAAACCGCTGATATATATATCCATGGGGACGGTTATTAATGACCGACCGGATTTTTATACCAAATGTATCAAGGCGTTAAAAGATAAAAATGTGGAAGTTGTTATATCCTATGGAAAGTATATGGATAAAAAAGAGCTGGGAACACTGCCGGATCATATCAATGCATACCCATATGTCGATCAGCTGGATATTCTGTCAAAGGCCAGTGTATTTATTACGCATTGTGGTATGAACAGCGTATCGGAAAGTCTTTATATGGCGACGCCAATGGTACTTTATCCCCAAACAAGCGAACAATATGCTGTGGCGCGAAGAACAGAGGAAGTAGGCGCAGGCGCTTTGTTAAAGGATGATTCTGTAGAAGGGATTCAAAAGACAGTGGATCTAATTCTGGAAAATCAAGCTTATGCAGATGCGGCTATAGAATACAGTCAGGATTTCCGTTCCTGTTCCGGGGCTGCCGGAGCAGCGGAATTTATTGAAGCTGCTCCGCACATTGTAGAAAAGGGGATGCGCTGACAGACAGGCGTCCCCTTTCTTTTTTGTAAAATATAAAATTAGTAAAGTATCGCGTCTACTACTATTTGTCTAAAAATTCTACATGGCCGTCTTCTATATGATAAACGGCGCCCTTTGCCTGTAATCCCGGAATATTTAACTGAGCTTCAATCTTTTTAACACTGTTATCAACATTCAGGCAGCAGGCTTTGTAATCATCTGCTACGTCTCCAATTGCAGATTTGATTTCGTCGGTAATGGATTTAATAAAACCGTGGGCGCCTCCGCCAATGGCAGCGCCTACAGCGCCACAGTGCGTATGTCCAAGAACGACCACCAGTTTACATCCAAGATGATCTGCTGCATATTCAACACTTCCCAGCTGATTATCGCTTAAAACATTTCCGGCAACACGGATCACAAACAGTTCGCCGATTCCTGCGGAAAAGATACTTTCCGGGATTACGCGGGAATCAGAACATGTAACAACGATCGCATAGGGATGCTGACCATTTTCAAAAGTATCTTTACGAATTGCAGGGGAAATATCTCCTGAATTAGTGGATGCGTTTAAATATTGTTCATTTCCTTTCTGCAGCTTGACCAAAGCTTCCTCTGCAGATAAATTCGCGGCATTTGACATTATACGATCCTCCTTTTTTCCAAAAGTATACCATAGTTTTTCTGAAATTGTAAAGGTTGCACTAGAATTAAATTATATGCTATACTGATTAGTGTGAGAAGAACTTCTAATCGCTCGCAGCAAAGGCTGTTATAAACGAATTTATTCGTTTTGCAATTTAGAAAGGTATGGGGAATAGTAAAGTATTTCAAAAGCAGAAACACGATTTGAGAAAGGGGCAGGCATGGCAGCAAAAAGAGGATTAGGGCAGGGTTTAGACGGACTGATCAAGAATAAACCGGGGACAGTGGCAGCGCCGAAGGAATCTGCAGTAAAAGGCGCAGCGGTCATGATCGATATCAATAAGATCGAGAGGAACAAGGAGCAGCCCAGAAAAAAATTTGATGAAGAGGCGCTGGAGGAACTCGCAGAATCCATTAAACAGCATGGGGTGCTGCAGCCGTTGCTTGTACAGGATCGGAAGGATCATTATGAGATCATTGCCGGTGAGCGCAGATGGCGTGCTTCGAAAAAGGCAGGACTGAAAGAAGTGCCTGTTATTATTAAGAATATGACAGAGCAGGAGATCGTAGAGATCTCACTGATCGAGAATATCCAGCGTGAAGATCTGGACCCCATCGAGGAAGCGCTGGCATTCCGCCGCCTAAAGCAGGAATTTAAGATGACGGATGATGAAGTTGCAAGCAAAGTATCTAAGAGCCGTGCCGCAGTGACTAATTCTATGCGTCTGTTGAAACTTTCCCCGAAGGTACAGCAGATGATCATGGATGATATGATTACAACCGGACATGCCCGTGCACTCCTGATGATCACGGACCCGGACAAGCAGTATCAGCTTGCGATGGATGTATTTGACAAGAAGCTTTCTGTCCGGGAAGTAGAGAAGTTGGTGAAAAATCTGACAAAGCCGGAGAAAGAAAAGAAGGGAAAGAAGAAGGAAGACTTAGAACAGTATAAGGTTCATTTTGATGAATATGCAGGCAGACTGGCAGAAAAGCATGGAGTAAAGGTTGCCGTATCCTTGAAGGATAAGCATACCGGTAAGCTGGAGATTGATTTCTATAGCAATGAGGAATTTGAAAGATTCTATGAGCTATTGATGAAATCCACGGATTGATGTTTGAGAATAGATTGAAAAGGGCTGTTGATACAGCCCTTTTTGTATTTAGAACGCAGGCTTAATAAGAAAAATCTATTACCGGTTAAAGAAAAGAAGAATAATACATAATTTGCTTTTTTTAATATAATATGATATACTTCATTAACATACTAAAATGATAGGTAAATAGGAAATAAAATATCCGTGCAAATATAAATTACTTGGCTAATCAGGAGGAAATTATGGCAAGAGAAATTGAGACAAAATGTCTGCATCTAGAAGAGGAAGAGGGGAGCAGCAGCAATTATGGGGCAATCAGTTATCCCATTTTCCAGACGGCAACCTATGCGCATCCCAGCGTAGGGAAAAGCACCGGTTATGATTATAGCAGATTACAGAACCCTACAAGGGAACATTTGGAAAAAGTGGTGGCTTCATTGGAAAATGGAATAGACGCTCTGGCGCTTGCAACAGGTATGGCGGCCATTTCTTTGATGATGGAGCTGTTCCGGCCGGGAGACCATCTGATTGTGGATGCGGATCTTTATGGGGGCAGCATCCGGCTTTTTAATAATGTATCGAAGAAAAACGGAATTACATTTTCAAGTATTGACTGTTATAAAGAGGATGTGGAAAGCTATATCAATGAAAACACAAAGGCTGTTTATATAGAGACGCCGACGAATCCCATGATGAATGTGACGGATATAGCGGAACTGGGAAGGTTAGCAAAAAAACATCATTTATTGCTGATCGTTGACAATACCTTTCTTTCCCCATATTTTCAGAACCCGTTGGATTTAGGAGCGGATATTGTCGTACATAGCGGGACGAAATATCTTGGCGGCCACAATGATACACTGGCAGGTTTTTTGGTCACAAACAGGAAGGATATCGGTGAGAAGTTCCGGTTTCTTATTAAGACAACAGGAGCAGGGCTTGCGCCTTTTGACAGCTGGCTGATTCTGCGCGGAATAAAAACACTGGGAATCCGTATGGAAAAATCACAGCAAAACGCCATAACGATTGCAAATTGGTTAAAGGAGCAAAAGGCGGTATCAAAGGTAATCTATCCGGGGCTTCCCACGCATCCGGGTCATGAAATTATGAAAAAACAGGCAAGAGGATTTGGGGCTATGATTACTTTCCAGTTGGAAAGTAAAGAATTTGCACTGGCTGTTTTAGAAAAGGTCCGCATGATCAAGTTTGCAGAAAGCCTTGGAGGTGTTGAAACGCTGATTACTTATCCGACAACACAGACACATGCAGACGTCCCGAAGGAAATCCGTGAGAAAAATGGGATTACGGAAAGCACCTTGAGACTTTCTGTTGGAATTGAAGATGTAAAAGATTTACTGAACGAGCTGGAAACCGTTTTTAAAGAGATAGGGGGAAACTTACATGGCTGAGAAGAATCTTGATTTTGATAAGATCATAAACAGAAGGAATACAAGAAGCTTAAAATATGATTTCGCCGGGAGGCGCGGTATGCCGGAGGATGTGCTGCCGCTTTGGGTGGCTGATATGGATTTTGAGACATCCTCCTATATTGAGGATGCCCTGATGGAACGGGTTAAGCATGGTATCTTTGGTTATAGTGAGGTGCAGACCCCCTATTTTGAAATTGTCAGGGATTGGATGAAGAAACGCCATAACTGGGAGATTCAGGAAAAGTGGCTGGTGAAAACACCGGGAGTCGTTTTTGCACTGGCTATGGCGGTAAGGGCATATACAGAACCGGGAGATCGCGTGCTGATTCAATTACCGGTATATTATCCTTTTTCAGAGGTGATTGAAGATAATGGAAGAAAGGTGGTAAGCAGCACCCTGTATCTGGGAGAGGATAACCGCTATCATATAGATTTTGAAGATTTTGAGCAAAAAATCGTAGAGGAACAGATCAAGCTATTTTTTCTGTGCAATCCCCATAATCCGGTGGGAAGGGTTTGGTGTGAAGAGGAACTGACGAAGTTAGGCGACATCTGCCTGAAATATCATGTCATTGTTGTCAGTGATGAAATTCATCAGGACTTTGTATTTAAGGGAAAACATTTGGTTTTTGCAAATTTGAAAAAGGAATATGAGGATATCAGTATCACCTGTACTTCACCAAGTAAAACATTTAACCTGGCAAGTATGCTGTTGTCAAACATATTCATTCCAAACCATGAATTAAACCATAAATTTCGGAAAGAAATGGATGCAGCGGGTATCAGCCAGCTTAGCGTTATGGGGCTTGTTGCCTGTGAGGCTGCCTACAGTAAAGGGGAAGAGTGGTATCAGGCGATGCTTTCCTATGTGGCGGATAACATAGAATTTACAAAAACCTTTGTAGAAGAAAATTTTAAGGGCGTTCGCATGATCGAACACGAAGGAACTTATCTTGTATGGCTTGACTTCAGGGGAACCGGACTTGAAGTGGATGAAATTGAGAGACGGATCATACATAGGGCAGGATTATGGCTTGACAGTGGTAAAATCTTCGGGGAGAACGGCAGGGGCTTCCAGAGAATCAATACAGCATGTCCAAGGAGTGTGTTGTCAGAGGCATTGGAGCGGATAAAAGAGGCGTTCCGGGGATAGAGAAGGGTATGATGACGAAATGTTACATATTGAAAATGATGAAGTAAAAAATCATATATTGGATGGAAATTTTGGGCTAGAGAAAGAAAGCTTAAGAATTTTAAAGGATGGCACATTGTCCCATACCCTTCATCCATTTCCAGATGATGAGCATATTGTAAAAGATTTTTGTGAAAACCAGACGGAAATCAATACTTCGGTGCATACCAGCGCGAAAGAAGCAATTGAGGAACTGGAATCTCATAACAGGCGTATCTATGAAAGATTAAAAGGACTGCCGGAAAGGGAATACCTGTGGCCCTTTTCCAATCCGCCTTATATTGAAAAGGAAAGCGACATACCGGTTGCGGTTTTTGGCGGTATCGAGGTATCAAAAACGGCATACAGGGAATATTTGTCTGCAAAATATGGGCGGTATAAAATGACATTTTCCGGCATCCATGTAAATTATTCTTTTTCTGAGGAACTGCTGAAAGCAGATTTTAAGCTGCAGAAGGAGATGGATTATCAGGAATACAAGAACCGGTTTTATCTTATGCTTGCACAAAAAATGGCGGCGTATGGCTGGGTGCTTGTGGCAGTGACAGCGGCAAGCCCGATTTTGGATAGTTCCTTTGTAGAAAAAGGCATTTGCGATGGAGATGTGTTCACGGGGATGGCATCAGTCAGATGCGGTGAAATGGGATATTGGAACGAGTTTGCACCTATTTTTGACTATCATGATATTTCTTCGTATGCAGATAGTATCCAGAAATATGTGGATATGAGATTATTGAAGGCTGCTTCTGAACTTTATTACCCTATCCGGTTGAAACCGGCCGGGGAAAATACACTGGAATTCTTACGAAAAACAGGAGTCAATCATATAGAACTGCGCATGTTTGACTTAAATCCCCTTGTAGATGCCGGTGTGGAAGAAAAGGATGTGATTTTTGCCCAGCTTTTAATGGTGTGGCTTGCATCAACGCCGAACCAGCCGTTTAGCGAGATGGATCAGATCCAGGCAGTACAGAATTTTAAAAACGCTGCCCGTTATGATTTAAAGACAGTTAATATCCTGAACCCGGATGGAAAAACCTATTCCGTAGCCCATGCGGCGCTAAAAGTAATTGACATGATGAAAGCGTTTTTTGACGAAATCGGGTTAAATGTAAATGAAGTCCTACAGTTTGAATATGAAAAATTCACGGATGCGGAAAATAGGTACGCATGGAAAATCAGAAAACAATTCGGAAACGGATATGTAAAAAAAGCTCTGGAGCTTGTCAAGGAAAGGCAGGGGAAATAAATGTGTGAACTGTTTGGAGTAAGCTCCCAAAGAAAGCTGGAATTAAATGAGCTGCTTTGGGAATTTTTCTCACACGGTGTCAATCATCCGAATGGGTGGGGCATGGCATTTTTTTATGGGAACGCCGTATCTTTGGAAAAACAGCCTGAAAGCTCGCATAAAAGCGTTTATCTGAAACAGCGGCTGCAATCCAGGGTAGAAGCGGATAATATGATTGCACATATACGGCTTGCCACAAGAGGAAATATTACTTATGAGAATTCCCATCCTTTTGTGATGAGGGACAATAGTGACAGGACATGGACATTGGCACATAATGGGACAATCTTTGACTGTGATCTGCTAAATCCCTTTGCACATGTTCAGCAGGGACAGACAGACAGCGAAAGGATTCTTTCTTATATTGTCAGCCAAGTGAATGAAGCAATAAAAAAGAAAAAAGAATTGTCACAGCAGGAGAGATTTGAACTGGTAGATAAAGTTATCTGCGAAATAACACCGGAAAATAAAGTAAACCTTTTATTGTATGATGGAGACCTGATGTATGTGCATACAAATTATAAAAACAGTTTATACAGCTGTCAAAAAGACGGGGCAGTTGTAATGTCTACCACACCGCTTGACCATCATGTATGGGAATGCGTACCAATGAATACGCTGATTGCTTATCAGGATGGAAAACAGGTATTGACAGGTCAAAATCATAAAAATGAATTTTTTGAAACGGAAGAAAAAATGAGACTGTTGTTTTTGGATTTTGCCAATTTATAGGTACAATTCAAAACACACCCCTGCATGTCTCCCCCTTTCTGTTATATGGCTGCAATTTCCACGATAAAAATATTTGTTTATTCCTGCTTTTTTCAAAAGAATTGCTGCGGGCTCTTATCTACTGATTTAATGCTGCGAGCTATAACGTATTTTCAGTATCTGTCAAAATAGATATCTTTGATTAATAACCATTCAGACACATCTTTACCCATCGGTCATAAAACCCGCTGGATTCAAACAGTTTTATGGCGGCAATAGCGTTTTCGTCCAATGACCTCTCCAGAATCTCCTTCTCATATCCTCCCCACCATGTTGGATTCATACGGCACCATTCTATACTACTTAGAAAATCTTTAAAAATCCCCTCTGTCGGTCTATGCCAGTATAATTTTGCCCCATAAGCTCTCCACTCTACTTCATCACCTTCTTCATTTATATCATCGATCTTCTGTTGACCGCCTCCTCCCTGGGGCACCTCTATTTGCGGTGGGTCTAAATAATAATATTTCCCATTAACATCAAAATTCTCTACATAACTGTTTAAACGCCTTACCGCACCATCGGAAAACCTTCCCAGATAGACAACATTCTCCATCTTCCCCCAGTTTGCATCGTCAAAACCCTTGGAATGTAGTTCACTACTATTTTCACTTATTTTTTCATTTCCAGAATAATAAAAGTTCCATGGGGTCAATTCATTAGTCCACTCAAAAGCATACACATCACCATTATTCAGTATGCAAAGCACTCTTTCTTCGCTCTGACCACCACGATTTACTATTATCATATAAGAAAATAAAAGATTATCAAAACACACCCCTTCCCGCTCTGCCAGATTGTCCACTTCATCATACACATACTTATTGATCACACCTGTTTCCCGGAGTACCAGAAACAGACCAATCCCCAGCACAATCAATACAGGAATCACCAAAAGCAACTTCCTATTAATTTTCTTATGTACCCTTTCTTCTTCCGCTGCTGACTCCTGTTTTACTTCCCTTTTTTCTTCTTTCACTGCCTGCCTCCCATCTTCTGTTTTATGGCTACAATTCCTATGATAAAAATATACTGTTAGTTCTGCTCTTTCATAAGAACCGCCATTTCAA
>CAMWHY010000056.1 GCA_947174185.1 uncultured Lachnospiraceae bacterium
TCGGTGCACTGCTCGGATTTTTATTATTTAATTTTCATCCCGCAAGCGTTTTTATGGGCGATACAGGTTCTCTTGCACTTGGGGGCTTTGTTGCCGCAACGGCATATATGCTGCAGATGCCGCTGTATCTGGTGATTGTCGGGCTGATCTATGTTGTTGAAGTATTGTCTGTCATCATCCAGGTGACATATTTTAAGCTCTCTCATGGAAAGAGAATCTTTAAAATGGCGCCGATTCATCACCATTTTGAAAAGTGCGGCTGGAAAGAAACAAAAGTTGTGGCGGTATTTACTATTGTGACTGCAATTTTATGTCTGATCGCATTATTGGGGGTATAAAGTATCCATCGGGAGATTGGACTAAATAACAGCGCAAAATAACGCAGAAATGAGGTTATATATGGATTTAAAAGGAAAAAAAGTCATCGTTATGGGGGCCGGTATAAGCGGCATTTCAGCAGTCAGGCTGTTGCTTGATATCGGAGCGATTCCGGTTTTGTTTGACGAAAATGAGAAGCTGGATCGTACCAGAGTGATAGAACAGCTTCGGGGAGATGAGATAGAGATCGTGACAGGAACGCTGCCGGAGGAGATGCTTCAGACAGCCTCCCTTCTGGTAATGAGTCCGGGCATCCCCGTAGATACGCCTTTTGTGGAGAGGTTTCATAAGGCGCAGATACCGGTTTGGGGAGAGATTGAACTGGCCTATCAGTATGCAAAAGGGGATGTGATTGCCATTACGGGGACGAACGGCAAGACGACGACAACCGCCCTTACCGGTAAGATCATGGAAGATTATTATGGAAAAGCATATGTGGTGGGCAATATCGGCGCTCCCTATACGGCGGCTGCCCTGGATACAAAGAATGGGGAGGTTACCGTAGCGGAGATTTCCAGTTTCCAGCTGGAGACGATACATAATTTTCATCCGCGTATTTCCGCGATTTTAAATATTACCCCGGATCATTTAAACCGTCATCACACCATGGAGAACTATGTGGCATGTAAAGAAGCTGTGGCTAGAAACCAGACGTTTGCGGATGTTTGTGTTTTGAATTATGAAAACGATTATACCAGGGCATTTGCAAAAAGATGTCCGGCTAAGGTGTTGTTCTTTTCTTCCAGACAGCAGTTGGAGGAGGGGCTCTATCTGCAGGGTGAGGAGATCATGTATGCAGACGGGAGGAATACCAGAAAGCTGTTAAATATTCATGAAATGAAGCTTCTTGGTTTACATAATGTGGAAAATGTTATGGCGGCAATCGGTATGGCATTGGCGTATGGCGTACCGGAGTCATCCGTAGTGAAAAGCGTGAAAGAGTTTACTGCAGTGGAGCACAGGATTGAGTATGTAGCGACAGTTCGTGGCGTGGATTATTATAATGATTCCAAGGGAACCAATCCTGATGCCGCGATCAAAGGGATTCAGGCGATGAACCGTAAGACCGTTCTGATTGGCGGCGGTTATGATAAGGATAGTGCATACGATGAATGGATCGAGAGCTTTGACGGCAAGGTAACATGGCTGGTGCTTCTGGGTCAGACAAAGGAAAAGATTGCGGACTGTGCCAGAGCGCATGGTTTTCAAAATATTATTTTGACTGATTCCTTAGAAGAGGCAGTCAAGGTATCCGCTTTGAAAGCTGGAGAGGGAGAAGCGGTTCTTCTTTCACCGGCATGCGCCAGCTGGGGTATGTTTAAAAATTATGAAGAGCGTGGCAGGATGTTTAAAGAACTTGTAAAGAAACTGGAGAAAGAAGGATAGATTTTTCTGTATTTTAGAAGGGAGTATCGTAGCAAATATGCCAAAAAGACGACGACAGTTTGATTACAGCTTATTCTTTATTACATTCGGGCTGCTGGCCTTTGGATTGATGATGATATATTCTACCAGCGCTTATGAAGCGGGGCGGGAATTTGACGGAGATGCGGCGCACTATTTTAAACGTCAGCTTTTGTCGACGATCATCGGTTTGGGTGCAATGTGGGGTGTTTCCTATATTCCGCATAAGTTGTACCGGGCGATTCCATGGTGGCTGCCGCTGGTGGTTGCCACCGGAGCGATGCTGATGCTGCTGACGCCGTGGGCACATACGGCAAATGGTGCGACCAGATGGTTTTATCTGTTCGGCAGCAGTGCACTCAGTATTCAGCCCGCAGAGATTGTCAAGATGATGATTATTATCTTTAGCGCTAAAATAGCGGCGGATTATCCCAAGATGATGCAGACATGGAAAGGTTTTGCGTGGCTCGTAGGACCGTCACTTCTAATGGGAGTGATAGTGCGTTTGCTTTCCAACAATCTTTCGAGTGCGTTGATCGTGATCGGGATCGGCGTCGTGATGATTTTCATTGCGTCACCGCAATATAAAAAATATGTCATCACCGTGGCGTTGGCTGCCGTGGCGGTTATTTTTATTGTTTTCTACTTCAACCAGCCGATGGATACCAGTGATATGGAATTCCGTGGCAAGCGTTTCGTGGCATGGCTTCATCCGGAACTATATGCGGATGATACGGGATATCAGACGTTACAGGCCTTGTATGCGATAGGTTCCGGTGGACTGACTGGTAAAGGGATCGGGGAGAGCATTCAGAAAATGGGCTTTATTCCGGAAGCACAGAATGACATGATTTTTGCCATTATCTGTGAGGAACTTGGGCTGGTAGGCGCGGTATTGGTCATTGCGTTGTTTGCCGTATTGATCCACCGGCTGATACATATTGCCATGCGGGCGAAAGACCTCCACGGCGCGATGCTTGTGGTGGGAGTCATGGCTCATATTTCGATTCAGGTTATCTTAAATATAGCCGTGGTGACCAATCTGATTCCCAATACGGGTATCAGTCTTCCGTTTATCAGCTATGGCGGTTCTGCCGTGATATTTACGCTGATAGAATTTGGAATCGTGCAGAACGTTGCTTTGGATGCGAATCTGTAAATCTTTCAGTCACTTTTTACCCTCTTATTCATACAATAGATTAGATGCTCTGATCATGCCGGAGAGAACCCAACGCTTCTAACAGTGGTGAGTAAAGGCCGAGGCGTTCTTGAACTAAGGGGCATCCTGTCTAGAATGGATATGAGGGTAATGCATTGAGCGTGATACGTATTGAGGGAAGCAGGGAGCTTCGCGGTCATATCAGGATACAGGGTTCCAAAAATGCGGCGCTTCCGATCTTGGCGGCTGCAGTATTGGTTCCGGGTACGACAGTGTTGAGTAACTGTCCGGATATCCGGGACGTAGATTTGATGAAAAAGCTTTTGGAAAGCATGGGATGCCGTATCCGGTCATGCAAAGGGCAGATAGAGATTGATGCTTCCGGTGTATGTCAGTGCCATTTACAGAAGGAGTACATAGAGGGGATGCGGTCTTCTATCATCCTGCTGGGGGCGATGCTGGGACGTTTTGGAAAAGCCTGTATTGGGTATCCTGGCGGATGCGTGATCGGGGAGCGGCCGATCAACTATCATCTGATGGCGCTGCGGGAGCTGGGCGCCGATATTTCGATTGTGGAAGACCAGATTGTAGCAAGCGCCCCCTGTCTGACTGGAAGGGAGATCATATTTCCCATTTCCAGTGTGGGAGCCACGGAAAATGCATTGCTTGCAGCAGTATCTGCAAAGGGCGTTACCGTGTTGAAAAATGCTGCAAAGGAACCGGAAATTACTGCATTATGCCAGTTTTTGATAGCGGCGGGAGCCGATATTGAGGGCCTTGGGACGAGAACGCTTAAGATCAAAGGTGGTCCGCTGCATGAGGTACATTACCATATTCCCTCTGATAGGATCGTAGCAGGCACATATCTTCTTGCGGTGGCAGCTACCGGGGGATGTGTGAGTTTTGAGGACGTTCCGACTCAGGAATTGACAGGTCTGACGGATTGTCTTCGAACTATGGACATAGGGCTGCAATGCCAAAAGGATGCAGTGGAAATCATATCCTCGGCAAAGTATCGCGCCATTCCTTATCTGGCCACGGAGGAATACCCGGGATTTGCGACTGATTTACAACCGCAGATAGCTGCTGTCTTGACCTGCGCAGAAGGAAATAGTATCATTGAGGAGAGGATTTTTGACAATCGTTTTGGTTATGTGGAGCAGCTGGAGAAGATGGGAGCATCAGTGCTGCATGATGGAAGACGGCTGATGATCAGGGGAACTGAAAAACTGCATGGCGCTGATATTGAGGCAGGAGATTTAAGAGGCGGTGCAGCTCTGGTTCTGGCAGGGCTGATGGCTGACGGAGTGACATACGTAAAGGGATGTCAGTATGTAGAGCGGGGATATGAGGATATTGTCAGGGATCTATCGGCGCTTGGGGCGAAGATAGAGTATGCAGATGAGAAACCGCCTACGCGGATTTCTCATCGCGTGTCATCGCAGCAAGCTGCTCGACATGGAGGATAGTGTGAAGGATTATGACCGTATCATTCATTATAAGATCATTATCTGTATCATTCAGGGTGTGATACTGCTTCTGTGTGTCGGATTCTGGCTGTTATTGGATATTTTTCAGGTAACCAATGTTTATGTGGAGGGAAACGAACATTATACCAGTGAAGAGATCAGACAGATGGTGGTGACAGGAAAATATGGGGACAATTCACTGTATCTTTCTCTGAAATATAGGAATAAGCATATCACGGATATCCCGTTTATAGAGATGATGGATGTGGACGTGGTAGATCATAATACGATACATATTACAGTTTATGAGAAAGCACTGGCGGGCTATGTGGAATATCTGGACAACTACATGTATTTTGATAAGGACGGCGTAATCGTTGAGTGTGCCAGTGTACAGACAGTAGGAATTCCTTTGGTTACAGGGCTTTCTTTTGATCATATGGTGATGTACGAGAAGCTTCCTGTAGAAAATGAAGAAATCTTCCAGACCATCTTAAATGTAACACAGATGCTCAATAAATATGATATTATTGCAGACAAGCTTTACTTTGATGACGATTATGAAATGATGATTTATTTTGGCGATGTGCGCGTCGATCTGGGCAGTACGGATCTGTTGGAGGAAAAAATACAGCGGCTGGCTGCCATTCTGCCTCTGGTAGAGGACAGGCGTGGAATCATTCATATGGAAAATTACGAGTCAGGGGATGGAGACATCACTATGACGGTTGAATAGTAAAGAATGAAAATTATACATTTTTTCTAAAAAATGGTTGCTAAATTCTTGAAATAATTATATGATACTATATATGATGTTATAACATATAATGTTACAACATATGATGTTGTGATTATGTTTGTTAGGAGGACAAGGTC
Source organism: uncultured Lachnospiraceae bacterium (assembly GCA_947174185.1). Taxonomy (GTDB): domain Bacteria; phylum Bacillota; class Clostridia; order Lachnospirales; family Lachnospiraceae; genus NK4A136. Next base: position 5,287 of record CAMWHY010000056.1, read on the forward strand.
TTGCTCGAAATAAAAAATAGTGAATCAAGCGCGGCTGCGAAGATTCTGGTTGTCGGTGTCGGCGGCGGCGGTAATAATGCAGTGAATCGAATGATCAGTGAAAATATAATCGGAGTGGATTATATTGCGGTCAATACGGACAGGCAGGCCTTGCAGCTTTGTAAAGCGGACAAGCAGATCCAGATCGGTGAGAAGCTGACGAAGGGTCTGGGAGCAGGAGCGAAACCGGAGATCGGAGCAGAGGCGGCTGAGGAAAGCGCAGATGAGATTTCAGCAGCTCTTTCCGGCAGCGACATGGTATTTATCACAGCAGGTATGGGCGGCGGAACAGGAACAGGCGCTGCTGCAGTAGTTGCGCGTATTGCAAAAGAGGAGCTGGGAATCCTGACGGTTGCGGTAGTGACCAAGCCATTTAATTTTGAACAGAAAAAGCGTATGGAAAATGCTATCAAAGGTATCGAAGAACTAAGAAAGCATGTAGATACCATGATGGTGATCCCGAACCAGAAGCTTTTTGAAATCGTAGATAAGAGGACTTCTATTCCCGAGGCGTTTCGTAAGGCGGATGAAGTATTGCAGCAAACGGTACAGGGTGTTACCGATCTGATCAATCAGGCATCCATGATCAATCTGGATTTTGCTGATATCCAGACAGTTATGAAGGATAAAGGCGTTGCGCATGTGGGTATCGGTACAGGTACAGGCGATGATAAAGCGCTGGAGGCAGTTAAGAACGCTGTGGAGAGTCCGTTGCTTGAAACGACGATCGCAGATGCGACGGATATTATCTTAAATGTAACGGGTGACATTACCTTATATGATGCCGGTGTGGCTGCTGATTATATTCAGGAGATTACAGGAGACAGAGGAAATGTTATCTTCGGAACCAGAAGTGACGAGACGATGAAGGATACCTGTGTTGTCACAGTCATTGCTACCGGTATAGAACCTCCTTCTGCACCGATGAGCAGGATTGTAGGGGCTGATGAATATCGTCCGGCAAGAACCAATAATACATATATTCCGCAGAGCGCTCCCAAAGCGGCGAGAACGATGGCAGCACCCGTTGCGCCGAGAACAAACTATGAGGCGGCTCCGGTCATGAGTCAGGATGCGGGCTTGGAGGAGCCGGAAGCGCAGGAAACCATGGAACGGCCGACATTCAGAAGCAGTAATATGGGAACTTCCAATATTCCGACGTTCAATGGAAAATTTAAGAGTAAGATCGAAGATAAGAATTATCAACTTCCTTCCTTTATGAAGAGATCGGATTCTTAATCTGTGGTTCTTCAATCCGTAGGATGATTAGTAAAATGACTATCTCCCGTCGAGGATTCGGCGGGAGATTTTAATACCAAAGTTGAAGGGGGAACGCCCAAATGAATTTTTTAGAAGAACGAATACAAAAAGACGGTATCGTAAAAGAAGGAAATGTCCTTAAGGTTGACACTTTTCTAAATCACCAGATGGATATCAGGCTTTTCAAACAGATGGGAGAAGAGTGGAAAAGGCGATTTGAAGGTACTTATATCAATAAGATACTGACAATTGAGGCATCGGGGATTGGAATAGCATGTGTTGCATCCGAATATTTTGATGTGCCGGTTGTTTTTGCAAAGAAATCTAAGAGCGTTAATATTGACGGAAGCATGTATGTAGCGGAAGTGGAATCTTTTACTCATAAATGCAAGAATCAGGTGATTGTTTCTAAAAAATTTCTAGGATCTGATGACCATGTCTTGATCATTGATGACTTTCTGGCAAATGGCTGTGCCCTGCAGGGGATGATTTCTATTTTGGCGCAGGCGGGAGCAACTTTGGAAGGCATCGGAATCGCTATTGAGAAGGGATTCCAACCGGGAGGACGTACCATCAGGAACCTCGGCTATCGTTTGGAATCACTCGCAATCGTAGACGGCATGGATGCCGCGACCGGCAGAATTTATTTCAGGAACTAGGATGCGAAAAAAGTGAGACCAGAAAAGAGAGGCATGATATACGGATGAAGAAAGAAGCAAGTGTTGATAATATTTATTGTCTGGAGGGAAGGGTTCCTTTAGCGAAAGCGATTCCCTTTGGGCTGCAGCACATACTGGCTATGTTTGTTGCAAATATTGCACCGATTATGATTGTAGCAGGAGCCTGCGGACTGGATTCGTCGCAAACTGCTATGCTGATACAAAGTGCAATGATTGTGGCGGGAATTGGAACGCTCATACAATTATTTCCATTGTGGAAAATCGGCTCCGGTCTTCCTATTGTTATGGGAATCAGTTTTACCTTCGTTTCTGTTTTTTGCTTTATAGGATCGGTCTATGGATATAACGCTATTATAGGCGCTGTGTTGGTTGGCGGTATTGTTGAAGGAATTCTGGGTCTGTTTGCCAAATACTGGACAAAGCTGATTACTCCGATTGTGGCGGCGAGTGTTGTGACGGCAATCGGATTTTCTCTGTTGTCGGTTGGAGCAGCTTCCTTTGGCGGTGGAAGTGGAAGTGAGGGCTTTGGCTCGGCAACGAATTGGATTCTTGGAACAATAACGCTTTTATGTTGTTTGCTTTTTAATATTTTTGCAAAGTCATATTGGAAACAGCTTTCTGTTCTTTTTGGACTTGTTGTGGGGTATATTGTGGCAATTTTCATGGGAGCGGTAGATTTTTCTGCGCTAAAATCGGCTTCTATCGTGGCGTTTCCGGCGATCCTGCCGTTTCGGCCGGAGTTTAATATGAGCGCTATCATAGCGGTGGTTTTGATTTTTCTGGTGTCTGCCACGGAGACAATAGGAGATACTTCGGCGCTTGCCACTTCCGGACTGGATAGAGATGCTTCTGTAAAAGAGGTTGCCGGTTCTTTAACCTGTGATGGTTTCATCAGCGCGGTATCGGCCCTTTTTGGCTGTCTGCCTATCACTTCATTTAGTCAGAATGTGGGGCTTGTTGCAATGACCAAAGTAGTCAATCGGTTTACCATTGCAACCGGTGCATTGATTATGATCATTGCGGGAATTTTTCCAGGCTTTGGGGTGCTGCTTGCCACACTGCCGGATGCGGTACTGGGCGGCTGTACGATTATGATGTTTGGTACAATTGTGGTAAGCGGTCTGCAGATGGTGAGTAACTGCGGTTATACGCAGAGAAATATTACAATAGTGGCATTGTCTTTGAGTATGGGAATCGGTTTCACACAAGTACCGGAAATATTTGAGATTTTTCCGCAGATTGTTCAAAATGTCTTTGCTACAAATTGTGTTGCGGTGGTATTCCTTGTGTCGGTTATTCTAAATCTGGTGCTGCCGGAAAATATGGGGAATGAAAAATCGTAAATATCGAAAATATGTTATTTCATAAGGTTAATGTGAAAGACTTAAGTCCGGCTTACATAACTCTTCGTTTGAAAATCTATGTTTCGAACATGTATGTTCTAACATCATAAATGAAATGTACCTATGCATTTGGAAGGAAATTAGAATTTCTTATTTCCGTACAGCAGCATAGGTACAGATGATGATTCGCGCAGCTTGCCGTCCCAAAATTTAAAAGATACCTTTTGAGGCCCGAATCCTATATATGTTAATTAACGTAAGAAAGATAAGACATGATATTGTCAGATAATGACATGTCATGTCTTTTTTGATTTGCAGTATGTGATCTGTATCCCCGGCATTTCATCATCCACCCCGGCACATCCATGCATCTTGTTTTTCTGATATTATATTTGATTCCATGCGGGAAATGCTCGAAAGATGTATAAATAATTTGTATGAGACAAACATTATTTTGACAAATTTTATATCTGTCTTTTTTTATAATAGGACATAAGGATGGAGATATGGAACAGGATGCTTCTTTACATTATACCATATATTTAGATCGGTTATTTGTGGAATATCTGCTGGTATATGTCTTGTTGATGCTGCTCGTGGGGATGCTGATGCATCGAAAGGCAGAATGGAAACGGCTGTTGATTTGCGGAGTATTGTGGAGTATGACGGGGATCGCATGTCTGTTTTTGCCTGTCGGCATACGAAGATGGGGCTGTGTCATGACAGAGTGCCTGACCGGAACATTAATGTTTTGTTTTTTATATGGCAAAGTTCACAAGAGGATGGCGGGAGGGGTCGTTCTTGTTCTGCTGATCGTGGTCATGTATCTGACTGGTTGCTTTCAGGTATCATACAGGCTGGAGAAGCTAACCGGGATCGGCGGACTGCGTCTTTTGATCGGCACTCTTTTGACAGCGCTTTTGTTGATATGGCTTTTTCGGCAGCGGGGAAAAACCTTGTATCATGTAAGTTTCCTTTACCAGGGGAAGGAGCATGAGATCGTGGCCCTATTAGATACCGGCAACAGTCTTCGGGAGCCGATCAGTGGGAAAGCTGTCTGTGTGGTGGAAGAAAGCAGTATCCTGTGGAATATCTGGGAAGAAAAGGAAGGTGTCTATATGATCCCGTACCGTGCTGTCGGGACGGATGCCGGGATGCTCCCGGCTGTCAAGGTGCATCAGGTGAAGATCATGGACAGCGGAGGAGTTTATCAGTGTCAGGAGATGATTCTGGCAGTTTATCATGGAAGGTTATCCGCTCATGGAAAATACCAGATGCTTCTGCATTCAGATTATCTAAAAGAAAGGGATGGGTTATGTTAGATTTTGGCTGGTCGGCAAAGATTTACTGGTTTTTGTGTAAAGATAAACTCCTGCCGGAGGATACGGAAAACGAGCTGTTTTACATAGGAGGAAGCGATGTCCTTCCTCCACCGTTAAATACCAAAGAAGAGAATGAAATGATTTGGAAACTGGAAAATGGGAAAGCAGAGGAGGCAAAACCGGTTCTGATCGAGCGTAATCTCCGTCTGGTAGTTTATATTGCCAAAAAGTTTGACAATACTGGGATCGGAGTAGAGGATCTGGTATCGATTGGTACGATAGGGCTGATCAAATCGATCAATACGTTCCGCTCGGAAAAAAATATTAAGCTGGCAACTTATGCTTCCCGATGTATCGAAAACGAGATTCTTATGTATCTTCGCAGAAATAATAAGACAAAGCTGGAGGTCTCTATTGACGAGCCTTTAAATGTAGACTGGGATGGCAATGAACTGCTGTTATCCGATGTCCTGGGGACAGAGGAGGATATTATCTACCGGGATATCGAAACGGAAGTGGAAAGGACGCTGCTGACACGTGCCATCAGCAGATTAAAGGAACGGGAGCGGACGATCATTATGCTGCGTTTTGGAATCAACCGTTCGGATGGTCAGGAGATGACGCAGAAGGAGGTTGCGGAATTGCTAGGCATTTCCCAATCTTATATTTCCCGCCTGGAAAAAAAGATTATGAAGCGGCTGCAAAAAGAAATGATTCGGGAGGAATAATTAGGACAACACCTCATATATTGAAATATGGAGGTGCAGTATATGATGGACAATAGCATGATCAAAGAGATATTTCCGGACTGCTTTAAAAGGTTTGCTGCAGGACTGGCTCAGGTGAAGGAACTACAGGAGATACATCTGAGAGTGGGCAGACCTGTGCTTTTGATGGTAGGTAACAGGGAATATGGCATGACGTTACAGGGAGAAATGACAAGGGATATCACTATGGCATACCGGGTCGAAGAAAAAGAACTGGAATCCATATTGATGCATCTTTGTCATTACTCCCTGTATGCGTATGAGGAAGAGATTGCGAGGGGATTTCTGACGATACAGGGCGGACACCGGATCGGCATTTCCGGACAAGCTGTTGTAGAAAACGGTCATATCCGTTCCATCAAAAATATTACCTCTATGAACCTTAGAATTGCCCATGAAGTGAAGGGAGCTGCTGACCGGGTTCTTCCTTACCTGTATGAGAAGGGGGAGTTTCAGAACTGTCTTTTGATATCACCGCCCGGCTGTGGCAAAACGACTCTGCTGCGCGATATCATCCGTCAGGTATCGGATGGCAGCCAATATGCAGAGGGAAGAAACGTCAGCGTGATCGATGAACGCTCCGAGATTGGTGGAAGTTATCTTGGCATGCCGCAAAATGATCTTGGGGTAAGGACAGATCTGCTGGATGCCTGCCCTAAGTCACAGGGAATGATGATGTTGCTGCGTTCCATGAATCCTTATCTGGTTGCGGTAGATGAGATCGGCGGAGAAGAGGATGCCGGCGCCATCCGTCAGCTGCTAAAATGTGGCTGTCATATTCTTGCCTCGATCCATGGGGAAGGATTGGAGGATGTCAGGAGAAAGAAAGGACTGGAGGGTTTGTTTGAAGAACAGGCGTTTAAAAGATATGTCATAATGAGCAGATCCCACGGGGCAGGAACGATTGAAATGGTTGTGGATGCATGCGGAAATCAGGTGATAAGCAGGTGATGTTGATGATCAGGCTGATAGGAGCCGTTTTGTTCATCCTGACTTCATCCTTATATGGGTGGATGCAGGCAAAGGAACTTATTGAACGGAGATCTGAATTGAATTATCTTTCCCAGTTGATTACAGCTTTTAAAAGCGAAGTGAGTTTTCAGCGGTCTTCACTGGGGGAGATCTTCTTAAAGATATCAGAAAAAAGCAGACTTCCGTATCAGAATATCTTTCACAGGATCTATCGGGGGATGGAATGCGGAAGAAAAAGTTTTGAGGATATGTGGCAGGAGGCATTGGAACGTATGGCAGCAGAGACCTGTCTAAAGAAAGAAGATATACAGTATATGATGGAACTGACGAATCTTGCAAAGGCAATAGACCTTAGGTATCGCGAGGAAATCTTTGAACAGGTGACCAGAGAAATGGAAGAACAGAAAAAGCTTCTTGAAAATGAGTATCGGCAAAAAGGAAAGGTATATTGCTGTATGGGAATTACGATTGGGATATTGGGGGTGATCATACTGATATGAATGAAGGAATAATATTAAAAATTGCAGCCGTAGGTATCCTGATCACGCTTCTCAATCAGATACTCAAACACAGTGGGAGAGAAGATCAGGCATTTTTGCTGAGTCTGGCAGGGATCGTTATGGTACTGATCTGGATCATTCCATATATTGTGGAAATGTTTACATTGGTGCAGGGTTTATTTGAATTATAGAGGATAGAGGATCATAGGAATGGATATTGTACAAGTTGTTTTGCTTGGAATTGTCGCAGTGATCGCCTCCATGCTGATCAGACAGAAAGAACCGGTGATAGGAAGCGTGCTTTCCTTTGGCATAGTGATCTTTACCATGGCATGTTTGATTTCCCGGCTGTTTGTGATTCTGGAGTATCTGGACAGGCTGATGGAAAATCTGTCCTTTGCCAGACCATATCTGCTCCTGTTATTGAAAGCGGTGGGGATCACGCTGGTTACTGAATTTGGCGCGTCCCTATGTAAAGAAAATGGTTTTCTGGCGTTATCGGACAGTATCAGAGTTTTTGGAAAAGTGTCTATTCTGATGCTTGGTATTCCCATCCTTGCGACGCTTGTTGATATCATCAATGGATTTGCATTGTGAGATGGGAGAGTTTTGAAGAATAGAATTTAGGAAGTATATTGGGAGGGTTTACGTGATGGGGATAGGGTATGCCTCCGAAACAGGGCTGGTAGAGAGCATCCTTGGAGAGTATGATTTTTCGGCCGCCAATGACTGGCTGGAAAGTATCCTGCCGGATCAGGGACTCAGGATCGAGGAAATGTTGGAACAGATGTTTCGTGGCGAACTGCCATTGAAGCCGATCGAGCTTTTGAATATGGGGATCGAATGTATCATTGGCGAATGGACTGCGCGTAAGGAATTGTTCTGCGTAATCCTTCTGTGCGGTCTGCTGACTGCCGTATGCAGGAATATCTCCGGTTTATACGAAAATAAGCAGATCATGAATATGGGTACTTATCTGATACAGGCGCTGCTGGGGAGTTATCTGATGGTTGCATTTTACGATATCGTCAGGATCGTCGGAGAAAGCCTGGGCAGTCTGATCGAATTGCTGCATGTGATGCTGCCGGCTTATTTTATTACGGCAGGAGTGGCGGTAGGCGCCGGTACAGCTACCGGATTGTATGAGATCGAGATGGTGGTGATCTATTTGTTGGAGGTGTTATTTCAGCTTGTTTTATGTCCTATGGTCAGCGCTGCGATGGTTTTATCCGTAATGAGCGGCATTACCGGTAATGAATCCATGAAGTATCTGTTAAAACTTCATAACAGGATATTTAAGTGGATCTTGAGGATCAGCATGGCATTGGTTGGAGGATTTAGTATGATGCAGGGCTTATTTGCGCCGGTGCTGGACGGTATCAGCTACGGGACGGCACAGAAGCTTCTTGCCGCCCTTCCCGGATTAGGGAATATTACGGATACGACAATGCAGATGGTAAGTGGTTCTTTGCTTCTGATCAAAAACAGTATCGGGGTTGTAATCCTTTCCCTGATAGTGCTCGTCTGTATGATACCCATGACCAGAGTTTTATTTGTGGTCCTGATTGTACATCTGGGAAGCGCGCTGATCGGGCTGGTTACGGATGCGGGACCGGTAACGCTGTTAGAACGGACCGGCAATTGCTGTATGCAGATGTTACGTCTTTTGGTATCCGCTGTCTTGTTGAATTTCATGATCATAGCGATCGTGGCATCCTGCAGGATATACTAATAGAAATGAAGGAGAGTAGTGCAGATGGATTCTTATGTGAATATTATGAAAGAAGCCAGTATATTTATGATTGTTGCAGAGATGCTGATCCAGCTGATTCCTTCGGCAGAGTATGGAAAATACATCCGTTTTTTAATGGATCTGATCTGTATCATGATTCTGTTTCTTCCGATTGTCAATATGCTTCGGGAGAATGTGGCGGCAGACTATGCGGAAGAGATACGGATGGAGGAGGAAGGTTTAGAGAAGGAAATCAGCTTATGGGGCGACAGGATTTATTTGCTGTTAGTTGATAATTTTTCGGAAACAGGAGAGGGGGAGACAGATTGAAGGAAAAGATGCAGCAGTTCATCAAAAAGTATGCCACCAGAGATAATCTTTTGATTCTGGCGCTGCTTGGCATTCTTCTGATGGTGATCGCCGTACCGGTGGGTACGCCAAAGAGTGGGACAGAAAATGAAAGAGAGGGGGTGCCGCAGGCGGATACGGAAGATAGATCTGCCGGTGCGGAAGAAGGTTATACCGCTTCCTATGAGCAGGAGATGGAAAGGCAGCTGGAAGAACTGTTGGAAAGCATGGAAGGCGTGGGAAATGTCAAAGTAATGATTACACTTGCAGCATCGGATGAAAGGGTAATCCTAAAGGATTATGATATTTCGGAAGACAAGGATTCCTCAAGGACAGTAGAGAACACGGTATTTTATACAGACGAGAATGGACAGGAGAGCCCATATTGTCAGAAGATTATTACCCCCAGAGTGGAAGGTGTTGTAGTGGTGGCGGAGGGCGGAGATGATCCGAGGAGAATAATTGAGATAACTGATGTCATACAGTCATTATTTGATGTTCCCGTACATAAGATTAGAGTAGTAAGAATGAAATCAGAATAGGAAGCGGGGAGAGAGCATTGAAAAAGGTATTTAAGAAAAATCATGTTATGATCACAGCACTAGCCATTATGATCGCCGTTGCCGGATATCTTAATTTTACCGGAAGCAAGGTGGATGAGGAAACCATGACGGCTGGAACTTCGGAGATCATGGGGGGAGAAACGGGAGAGGATGTTACGGCATTACTGGACATATCCGAAGAGGATCTTGAGACCGTCGGGGTGATGGACATTGACAGTATGGATGAGGAAATTGTAGTGATCACGGAGGATTATCTGCAAGAAGATATGGCGGAGGTTACAGCCGGAATAGAAGACGGACTGATCCCGGTACAGGGAGAAGCGGAAGGCGCTAATACACTGACCATAGACAGCGAACCTGGAGAGGCTGTATTTACATCCACAACCAGTATTACCAGCCTGGCTTCTGCAAGACTCTTAAAGGAGCAGACGAGATCACAGAACAGAGCTGCATTGTTGGAGATCATTAACAGCACCAGCGCAGATGAAGCGTCTATTCAGGAGGCTACTAACAGTATGATCGCCCTGACGGATATTGCAGAGAAGGAAACTTCGGCAGAAATTCTTCTGGAAGCAAAGGGATTTTCAGAGGTGGTAGTAAGCGTAACGGACGGGACTGCAGATGTGGTAGTAGGAATGTCGCAATTGACGGATGCACAGTGTGCGCAGATCATTGACATCGTATCAAGAAAGACGTCTGTAGCAGAGGAGAATATCATTATCACGCCGGTTTCTGCGGATTGAATTCAATAGGAAAGTGTGGTATAATATCCGCGTTAGCTATGAGCAGTGCGCTCACACATGAACAAAAATCAGATGCGAATTTATTCGCAGGCTGATTTTTGTTCATGCGTGAGCATAGGGCGAAGCCCGCGACTCATAAACGCTTTAGCGTCAAAACGCTGAAGCGTTTATGAGCAAGCACTGCGTGGAGACAGATTATGTTTATGAGCAAGCACTGCATGGAGGCTAAAGATGAAACGGGTGTTTTTGATTGTATTAGACAGCGTAGGAATTGGCGAAATGCCGGATGCGGCGGATTATGGTGACAAAGGAACCAATACATTAAAGTCCGCCGCCCAGAGCTCCTATTTTCATATGCCGAATATGAAGAAGCTGGGTTTGTTTAACATTGACGGCATTGACTGGGCAGAAGGGACTGACAGGCTGACAGCATCTGTTGCACGTATGAAGGAGGCTTCCAAAGGGAAAGATACGACTATCGGTCATTGGGAGATCTCCGGATTGGTCTCAAAGCAGCCGCTGCCTACCTATCCAAATGGTTTTCCTAAGGAAGTAATAGAGGAATTCTGTCATAAAACAGGACGGGGAGTGTTATGCAATCTTCCTTATTCCGGTACGGAAGTTATTAAAAAATATGGTGATGAACATGTGCGTACCGGGGATCTGATTGTCTATACTTCCGCAGACAGTGTATTTCAGATTGCGGCGCATGAAGATGTGGTTCCTGTGGAAACGCTTTATGAATACTGTCGGACAGCAAGAAAGATGTTGACTGGAAAACATGGCGTGGGCAGGGTCATTGCCAGACCGTTTATCGGCGCTGACGGGGATTATACAAGAACCACAAGGCGGCATGATTTTTCATTGGAACCGCCGGGAACCACGATGTTAGACCAGATCACGGCAGCAGGGATGGAGGTTCTTTCGGTAGGGAAGATCAAAGATATCTTTGCCGGTAGGAGCATTAGCCGTTTTGTCTATACCACCGGCAATGCAGATGGTATTGAGAAGACTCTGAAGTATATGGATGAGGAGTTTGAAGGGCTGTGTTTTGTGAATCTTGTGGATTATGACATGCTGTATGGACATAGAAATGATGTGGATGGATATGCTAAGGCGTTGACATATTTTGATGAACAACTCCCGAAGATCCTTGAAAAGCTACGGGAAGACGATGTGCTGATGGTCACTGCAGATCATGGATGCGATCCGGCATATACCGTTTCAACGGATCATTCCAGAGAATATACGCCATTTTTGATGTATGGAAAGCAACTTGCTCCGGTCAATTATGGAACACGGGAGACATTTTCCGATATTGGGGCGACGATTTTAAAATATCTTGGGATACCCTCTGAGATCAGTGGGACATCCATGCTGTAGGAGGCTGACAGTGAGCGATCTGATAAAAGAAATCAATAGACGAAGGACCTTTGCGATCATATCCCATCCGGATGCCGGAAAAACGACATTGACAGAAAAATTATTATTATATGGCGGAGCGATCAATCTTGCGGGAAGCGTAAAGGGCAAGGCGACGGCAAGACATGCAGTGTCAGACTGGATGGAGATAGAAAAGGAAAGAGGTATTTCGGTAACGTCTTCTGTTTTGCAGTTCGAGTATGACGGGTATTGCATCAATATCCTGGATACGCCGGGACATCAGGATTTCTCGGAGGATACCTACCGTACGTTGATGGCGGCGGATTCTGCCGTAATGGTCATCGATGCTTCGAAAGGCGTAGAGGCCCAGACCAGAAAACTTTTTAAAGTCTGTGGCATGCGCGGGATTCCTATTTTTACATTTATTAATAAGCTGGACAGGGATGCCAATGAAACGCTGGATCTGCTGGATGA
>CAMWHY010000057.1 GCA_947174185.1 uncultured Lachnospiraceae bacterium
ATATATTATAATATATAGAAAGGTCCGGTACAAACCATGCTGAAAAAAAGAGAAGATATCCGAAATATTGCCATCATCGCCCATCTAGATCACGGCAAGACGACTCTGGTGGACGAGCTGCTGAAGCAAAGCGGCGTATTCAGAGAGAATCAGGAAGTCGCGGAACGTGTCATGGATTCCAACGATATTGAGCGGGAACGCGGCATTACGATTCTTTCTAAAAATACAGCCGTTACTTATAAAAATACAAAGATCAATATTATCGATACGCCGGGTCACGCTGATTTCGGCGGTGAAGTGGAACGCGTGCTAAAAATGGTCAATGGTGTCATTCTTGTGGTAGACGCCTTTGAGGGATCCATGCCACAGACCAAATTTGTGTTACGCAAAGCTTTGGAACTGAAACTTCCCGTCATTGTCTGCATCAATAAGATCGACCGTCCGGAAGCGCGTCCCGCCGAAGTCATTGATGAAGTATTGGAATTATTTATAGAACTGGATGCAAGCGACGAACAGCTCGACTGTCCATTCATCTTTGCTTCCGCAAGGGAAGGAACCGCTTCCCTTGATCCGAAAACTCCCGGCAAGGATATGGTGCCCTTATTTGAAACAATCCTTGACTATATCCCTGCCCCCACAGGAGATCCCGACGCAGGCACACAGATTTTGATCAGCACCATCGATTATAACGAATACGTAGGACGAATTGGCATTGGTAAGGTTGATAACGGCAGCATCTGCGTCAATCAGGAAGTTGTCATTGTCAACGCCCATGACCCCGAAAAATCTAAAAAAGTAAAAGTCAGCAGGCTTTATGAGTTTGATGGTCTGGAAAAAACCGCTGTAGAAAAGTCAGAGATCGGCTCCATCGTTGCCATCTCAGGCATTGCGGACATCCATATAGGAGATACGCTCTGTGCGCCGGATCATCCGGTTCCAATCCCTTTCCAGAAGATCTCCGAGCCGACCATTGCAATGAATTTTATTGTTAATGATTCTCCATTTGCGGGACAGGAAGGAAAATATGTTACCAGCCGCCATCTGCGCGACCGGTTATTCCGTGAGTTAAACACAGACGTCAGCCTCCGCGTAGAAGAAACCGATACGACGGAAGCCTTTAAGGTATCCGGTCGTGGCGAGCTCCACCTTTCTGTTTTAATTGAAAATATGCGCCGCGAAGGTTATGAATTTGCAGTCAGCAAAGCGGAAGTGCTGTATCATTATGATGAGGACGGTCATAAGCTGGAACCCATGGAACTTGCATATGTGGATGTACCGGAAGAATTTTCCGGCAGCGTGATCGATAAACTGAGCCAGCGCAAAGGCGAGCTGCAAAATATGGGGACAGCCAATGGCGGATATACCCGTCTGGAATTTATCATTCCCTCCAGAGGACTGATCGGCTATCGTGGGGAATTTATGACCGATACGAAAGGAAACGGAATTTTAAATACAGTATTTAACGGATATGCGCCATTTAAGGGTGAGATCAGCTACCGCAAGCAGGGTTCCCTGATCGCCTTTGAATCTGGGGAATCCGTTACCTATGGATTATTTAACGCGCAGGAACGGGGCAGCCTTTTCATTGGTTCTGGCGAGCGTGTCTATGCAGGTATGGTGATCGGTGAAAATCCCAAACAGGAAGATATTGAACTGAATGTCTGCAAGAAAAAGCAGCTGACGAATACCCGTGCTTCCGGTTCCGATGACGCCTTAAAGCTGACGCCGCCAAAGATCATGAGTCTGGAACAGTGTCTGGAATTTATCGGAACAGATGAACTTTTGGAGGTAACGCCGAAGCATCTGCGCATACGCAAGAAGATCTTAGATCCTACACAACGCAAGCGCGCAGCAATCAGCGCAGCCGCGAAAAAACAATAAGCCGATGAAATCTGATGGCTGCCGCCAAAACAAATTTTGTAAAGCGGCAGCCATATATTATCATTTCACGAATTTCATTAGGGAAACGCTGTTTAAATCATTGTTTCCTTAGATCTCGTAGATCCATCCTTCCGGCGCTTTGATCCTGCCCATCTGAATACCGGTCAGCGTATCATAAAGCTTCTGAATGACCGGTCCCATCTGGGTCATGCCACTAGGAAAACAGATCTCTTTGCCATGATCGACGATCTTTCCAACCGGAGAGATTACCGCAGCTGTTCCACACAGTCCGCACTCAGCAAAGTCTTTTACTTCTTCAAAAGTAACCTCTCTCTCCTCAGCTTCCAGTCCAAGATATTCCTTCGCTACGATCATCAAAGACCTTCTTGTAATGGAAGGCAGGATGCTCGGTGATTTTGGAGTCACGACCTTATTGTCCCTGGTCACAAACAGGAAGTTAGCTCCGCCTGTTTCCTCCACCTTGGTACGTGTTGCCGCATCCAGATACATATTTTCATCAAATCCATTCTTATGTGCCGTTACGATCGCATGAAGGCTCATGGCATAATTTAGCCCGGCCTTAATATGTCCCGTTCCATGAGGTGCCGCACGGTCAAAATCGCTGACGCACAAGGTAAGAGGCTTTGCGCCTCCCTTAAAATAAGGGCCCACAGGAGTAACAAAGATCCTGAACTGATATTCATCCGCCGGTTTTACACCGATGACTGGATTACTACCAAACATATACGGTCTGATATATAAAGAAGCGCCTGATCCGTAAGGCGGTACATAGGCTTCATTTGCCTTTACAACCTTTTTTACCGCATCTAAGAATCTCTCCACCGGAAACGGCGGCATTTCCAGACGCTCTGCCGTATCATGCATCCTCTGTGCATTTAAATCCGGGCGGAAGGTTACTGTTCTGCCATCTTCTGTCGTATATGCCTTCAGACCTTCAAAACAGGTCTGCGCATACTGCAGCACACCGGCGCACTCATTCATCGTAATTTCTGCATTTTGGGTCAGACAACCATCATCCCATGCTCCATTCTTATAATTAGAAACATATCTCTGATCTGCCTGCACATAACCAAATCCAAGATTCTCCCAGTCAATATTCTTCTTTTCCATATGTGATTTCTCCCTTCGGTTCCGCTTTCTCTATTTTGTCGTCCGATATCGTTTTTTATCTTACATCCCATATTTACGCCTGTCAAGAATCTATAGCATTTTTTTTCATAGTATGCTATAATATATGGGATTACAATAAACGGTGCAAACCGAACGTTTTTCGGTTTCACCCTGCGCGCCATAGCGGTAGAAAGGTTCGTCATGATCAAAGATTACATAGAATCATTTGTAAATTTTTTGAAAACCGATGTAAAAGATAAGAATGAAACCAAAGAACTGGCCGTCCTGATCCGTATTACCTGTTGTGTCTTTGCTGTATATTATCTGATCACAGGCATCACCATCGCTTTTTTACAACATTATTATCTCAGTCTTTTTTTGATCTTTGCGATTGGAGTTATAGTCGGTGCGTTCATCTGCACTTATGAGAATCATACCTTTCTGGGACTCGTCATCTTAAATGCCGTCCTACTGGTATTTTCCACGATACTTGCTTTATATGTAGGATTTGATATGGATTATCATATCCCTATCTTCCTGAATATCCTACTGGTATATTTCAATAAATCCGATAAGATGATCTTAAAACGTATCTATGCCTTCTTTATCTGTGCTTATATGATGTGCATCACACAGTTCTGCGAAGCATGGAATCACGCGCGCATACCAGACGGATACTTCCGCATCTTTATCCAGTCGTTAAATATGCTGGTATTCTCCATCTGCATCGGAACGGTTGCCTACTGTTTCTGTAATAAATTCAATGAAGCTGAAGATAAGCTTAGAAGGATCAATGATAATCTGGAGCGCATGGCTAATCTAGACACCCTGACCGGATTATCCAACCGCCGCCATATGAATGAACAGATGAAGGGACTTGTTCATGAATTTAACCGTACCGGCAAAGTCTTTACGATCGCCATCGGCGATGTGGACTTCTTTAAGAAAGTCAATGATACTTACGGTCACGACACCGGCGACTATGTACTTTCCACCCTTGCCAATCAATTTATCACGTTTATGCGCGGCAAGGGGCTGGTAGCCCGCTGGGGCGGCGAAGAGTTTCTCTTTGTATTTGAAAATATGAATATCGAAAAAGCGTTTAAAAACATGGATGAACTCCGTAGAATTATTGAAGCGAAGCCAATGAAATTCAAAGAATATAATTTTCATGTCACCATGACCTATGGTATGGAAGAATTCAACGACCGGCTGGGTGTAGAAGCAACCATTAACCGTGCGGATGAAAAGCTTTATAAAGGAAAAACAGGAGGAAGGAATCAGGTCGTTATATAACCGCGTGTATGACACGCGGTTATAACACATAACATTCGTTATGTGTTGTATTATGGGATATATAAATCAATCAATTTTATAATGATTTCCTTTGCCCAGTTTAAATAAGCCGGAACCGTTGTATCTAACAACTCTTTAATCGATTCAATATCCTGCACGGTAAGTTCACCGATTTTACAAAATACGCTTCCTGTCGCTTTTGTGCCTCCTATGGCGATCATTGCCCGCGCATGATCCCCTAGCGCAAAATATCTGCCGATACACAATGCTCCGGCAGTAAAGTCACCGATTGCAATTGCTCCAAAGGAAAGGATTCCCAGACTGATTGCTCCCATAGAAAAGATACCCACGGAAAAACTGCCTGCCGATAAAATTCCCATAGAAATGATTCCTATAGAAATCAATCCAAGAGAAAGCATTCCATAAGAGAACAGCCCTAGACTCAACAACCCCAGCGATACGATTCCTTTCGCCTTTAGTCCGATTGCAATAACACCTCTGGCGTTCAGTCCCAACGCAACAAATCCCCTTGCATTCGCTGCAATATGCCATAAAGGCATTCCCCAGACTGTCTTTTCGCTTTTTCTCTCACGGAATGGCTTTTTTGAAGAAATCTCCGCTTCCTTTCTTCCGGCATTACCATCTCTTTCATCCGCATCCTTTAACATATAATCTAAGGAACAGTCAAACAATTCACTCATCCGTATCAGTTTATCAGTTTCAGGAAAAGTAATATTACTTTCCCACTTACTGACTGCCTGCCGGGAGACGCCAAGAAGGTTTGCAAGCTGCTCCTGTGTATAATTACTTTCTTTCCGTAATTTTGAAATTTTATCGCCCAATGTCATAACGTATCCTCCATTCTGAACAATCCGTTCATGATCATGGTATCTTATATCTCCCCAAATGACCACCATCATAGAAGTTCTAAATGTAAGCTACAGGTTGCGAATTAGATTTCAAGCTTATTTATAATGGAAAAACGAATTTATTCCGCCGGTTTTCTCTCATATTTTACAAATTGATATTCCAGATCAAAATAAGTTTCTTCCTCACTGCTGGATGTGATCCTCCATTCGGGAGACTCATCCAGATTTGGGAAAAATGTATCCGCTTCATAGGCATGGGCAATTTTCGTTACATGCGCCGTATCGCAGTACGGCAGCATCTGACGGTAAATACTCTCGCCACCAATAATATATACATCTTTGGAATCATAGTTTTCTAAATACCGGAGCAATTCTTCTGTAGAATGCAGCACAACCGCACCCTTCACCTGATAATTCGGATCCGTTGACAAAATAATATTGGTACGATTCTTTAGGGGCTGTCCCTGAGGAAACGTTTCCAGAGTTTTTCTTCCAAGCACAACGACCTTGCCCGTGGTTTCCTCCCGAAACATCTTATGGTCTTTCGGAATACTGACAAGCAGTCTGTTCTTATTCCCAATTGCCCAATTTTCATCTACTGCAACAATTAAATTCATCTTTATCCTCCATACTGCTCCTTTATATCGCAATCGGAATATTTTCCACCTGGGGTCCGGTCACGTAATTCTCCACTTTTACATCATCTCTGGTAAACTGGTAAAAATCTTTAATTTCAGGATTCAGCCAGAACTTTGGCGCATCATAGGTGGGCCGCGTAATCAGCTCCTTAACGATTTCCACATGGCGGTCGTATATATGGGCATCTGCAATTACATGCACCAGTTCCCCCGCCTGCATACCGCATACCTGCGCCAGCATATGGAGAAGCACGGCATACTGTACCACATTCCAATTATTGGCTGCCAGCACATCCTGAGAACGCTGGTTCAGCACCGCATTGAGCGTCAGCCTCTCCTCCCCCTTCTGCTGCGTCACATTGAAGGTCATGCTGTAGGCACACGGATAAAGCGCCATCTCATGAAGATCCTGATGCACATAGATGTTGGTGATAATTCTGCGGCTGAAGGGATTGTTCTTCAGGTCATAGATCACACGGTCCACCTGATCCATCATCCCTTCCTTATACTGATGTCTTACCCCAAGCTGATATCCGTAAGCCTTGCCGATGGAACCGTTCTCATCTGCCCATTCATCCCAGATATGGCTGTGCAGGTCATGAATATTATTGGACTTCTTCTGCCAGATCCAAAGCATCTCATCCGTAGCGCTTTTCAAGGCAGTCTTACGAAGAGTGATCAGGGGAAATTCTTTTCTCAGGTCATACCGGTTTACGATCCCGAAACGCTTGATCGTATAGGCAAGCGTCCCGTCCTCCCAATGCGGACGTACCTTTTCTCCTTCGGTACTGGTGCCGTTTTCTAAAATATCCTTACACATATTAATAAATATCTGGTCTGCCAAACTCATTTCTATTAATAACCATACCTTTCCTTAACCTGCGAATTTTGGGCCGCAGGCACAAATTCGCGATTGAAAAATCTTTGATTTTTCAATCTACTCTCCTTCTCACGATCTGATTATCCAGAACAACGTGAAGTCTTATCCGATCCCCAATACCCTCGTTGCAATCTGAAAATAGATCATAAGCGATAAGGCATCCACGATCGTTGTAATAAACGGACTTGCCATAACCGCGGGATCGAAGCCGATCTTTTTCGCAAGCATCGGAAGACTGCAGCCTACCAATTTAGCGATCAGTACTGCAAGAAACAACGTCATGCACACCGTCAGCGCCACTGCCATTGTCACCTTGTCAAAGAACAGAAGCTTTAGGAAGTTCGCCGCCGCCAGCGATATTCCACACAAAAACGCCACCCGCATTTCCTTCCAGAGCACGCGGAACATATCTTTGAACACAATCTCATTTAAAGATAATCCACGGATAATCGTAACGCTTGACTGTCCGCCCGCATTGCCGCCGGTATCCATCAGCATCGGAATATATGCCACCAGTATCGCACAGCTGCTCAGCGCATCTTCAAAGCCGGCAATAATGCTGCCCGTAAAGGTTGCAGAGATCATAAGAAGCAGCAGCCACGGCATTCTTTTCTTCCAGATCTCAAAAACGCCAGTTTTCATATATGCCTTATCTGACGGCACAATAGCCGCCATCTTTTCGATATCCTCCGTCGCCTCTTCCTGCATGATATCCACAACGTCATCGACGGTAATGATACCTACCAGACGGTCTTCATTATCCACAACAGGCATCGAAGTAAAGTCATATTTCTGGAACTGGTGCGCAACTTCCTCCTGATCCATCAGGGTATGGATGGATACCACGTTTTCATGCATGATATCCCCGATGATCTCATCCGGTTCGCTAAGAAGCAGATAGCGCAATGCCACTGTTCCTTTCAGTGTCCGCTGATTATCCAACACATAACAGATATTGATCGTCTCGGAATCAATGCCGATCTTTTTGATACGCTCGATCGCCTGCTGAACCGTGATATTTTCCTTCAGATCAACATACTCCACCGTCATGACGCTTCCTGCGGAATCCTCAGGATACCGGAGCAGATGATTGATATCCCTTCTTGTCTCCGGGCTGGCGTTGGCAAGCAGTTTTTTCACGATATTGGCCGGCATCTCCTCCAACAGGTCCGCCGCATCATCCGACATCAGATTATCAATAATATTAGCCGCTTCCTTATCGGACAGTTTCGTAATGATCGACTGCTGGTTCTCCATCTCCAGATAAGAAAACACGTCCGCAGCCATTGATTTGGGCAGTATTCTGAATATTTTTAACAGCTGCTCCTCCTCAAGGCTTTCCATAAAAGAAGCAATATCCGCGTCATTCATTTCTGCAAGTTCCTGCCGAAGACGGGTATATTGCTTCGTTTCAATCAATTCTTTTAATTCTTCCATAATTATACCCATGCCTTTCTCTTGGCTTTCAAGTATAATACGGCATTTTTAGCTAACATAAAAGCATGTTATTCCAATGTATACAAGCTCACAAATCCGTCCACTCCAAAGCCAAGCGTTTTATTTTCCGTTCATGATAAGGGACATCATCATTACTATGAATCATAAAACCACCCCGCTTTCCTTAGAAACTGTAATCCTTTGACCTTCGCATACATTATAAAATATCATCACTACCCTTGTCAAGAAAAGTGCACTTACCAAGATCCTCTATTTCCAACCTGCCAGCGCTGGCGTCCTGTAACTTCTTGATCCTGTTTTCATAACATTCTTCCGGTATCGTTAACACCACGGTCACATTCTCCTGATAGATCACTTCCTCCATCTCCTGACCTTCCGTCCTGCAAAAATGCTCCACCTTCCCATAGTCATTATAGGACATGGTCAGCTTCACCCTTCTGCCCTCCCGGAGCACTCCGGTCTCGCAGTTCTTTAATCCCTCTTTGACTGCCTGCGAATATGCTCTCACCAGTCCCCCGGTACCCAGCAACGTACCGCCAAAATACCGCGTCACGACGACGACCACATCCCGGATTCCCTCTCCTGTCAGGACCTCCAGCATCGGTCTACCTGCCGTTCCCGATGGTTCCCCGTCATCGCTGCACCTCGTAATCTCAGCATGCTTTCCGATCACCATTGCCGTGCAGTTATGCCTTGCATCCCAATATTTCTTTTTTGTCGCTTCAATAAAGGCAGCAGCTTCCTCTTCCGATGCCACCGGCTGCAAAGAGGCAATAAACCGTGACTTTTTTTCGACGATCTCGCCCTGTCCGCCCTTTAATAATATCTTATACGTTTGCATAAATTAATCATATCATGTCCATATTCTAAAAGAAAGCTATTTATTTTGTTTCTGAAATCTAGTATAATATATTATGTATTTCTATTTATTTAAATGATGAATTAGGGAAGGAAACAAAAAGAAGGCCTATGAATTATAGTAAAAAAGGCGTCCGCGAGAAACAGCGCGCCCTCAACTCCAAAGGAACAAAGATCAAGAAAATGCTGGGAATCACTCTGGTG
The DNA here is from genome assembly GCA_947174185.1 of uncultured Lachnospiraceae bacterium. Lineage (GTDB taxonomy): Bacteria > Bacillota > Clostridia > Lachnospirales > Lachnospiraceae > NK4A136. The sequence continues at coordinate 9,216 of CAMWHY010000057.1, forward strand.
AAAGCTTTGTTGATCGCAATGATCTCATTTTGTGTGATTGCACTGTGTATGGGCATCGGCATTTTTAACGGTATCATTGCAACAGCACCGGATATTTCCACCATTGACGTTACTCCCTCCGGTTTTGCTACGATCCTCTATGACTGCGAAGGGCACGAAATGATCAAACTGATCGCTGAAGACTCTAACCGTACTTACGTAACGATGGATATGATCCCTGAAAATCTGGCCAATGCTTTTGTCGCTATTGAAGATGCACGTTTTTATACCCACAACGGCATTGATATCCAGGCGATCTTGAGGGCTGCTGCCTCCGTAGTACGCACCCGTAAGCTTTCCCAGGGCGGCAGTACCATTACCCAGCAGCTGATTAAGAACAATGTATTTGAAGACTTCGTTAATGAGACTCCGATGGAAAGTGTCCGCCGTAAGATCCAGGAGCAGTATCTGGCTCTGGAATTGGAAAAGGTGATGAGTAAGGAAGAGATTCTGGAACTTTATATGAATTCCATCAACCTCGGTCATGGCACGCTGGGCGTTCAGGCCGCTTCCCTGCGGTACTTCAATAAACCTGTATATGAACTGACCCTTTCAGAATGTGCAGTCATTGCCGGTATTACGCAGAATCCTTCCCTTTATGACCCGATTATTCATCCGGACTATAATGCGGACAAACGCGAGATCGTACTAGGATATATGAAAGAGCAGGGCTATATCACTCAGGAGGAATACGACGAAGCCATGGCTGACGATGTTTATGAACGGATTCAGGTGACCAATCAAAACGTCGCTGCTTCTTCTGTTTATTCCTACTTTGTGGATGAAGTCATTGAAACCGCCAACGAGGATCTGACAGAATTATTTATTAATAACGGCTATACAGAATCACAGGCTTCCACAATGGCATATAATCTGCTTTTTAGCGGCGGTCTTAGCATTTATACGACACAGGATCCCCAGATTCAGGCGATCTGTGATGAAGTCTATATGGACGAATCTAATTATCCCGAAGGCACCAAATGGTATCTGGATTACCGTCTTTCCATCCAGAAGCCGAACGGGGATGTGGAAAATCACAGCAGGGAAATGTATGCTTCCTATTATAAAGAGATCGATCCTAAGTTTAATCTGCTTTATTCTTCTCAGGATGAGGCATATGAAGCGATCAATGCCTATACGGAAGCAGTCATGGAACCCGGCGATGAAATCCTTGCTGAGTCTATCACATTGACGCCACAGCCACAGGTATCTCTGACCGTGGAAGACCAGTCCACCGGACATGTCGTTGCAATGATTGGCGGAAGAGGACTCAAGGAAACCAGCCGTTCCCTGAACAGGGCTTCCAATACAGTCCGCCAGCCCGGATCTACCTTTAAAGTCGTAGCCGCTTATGCACCGGCATTTGACAGTGCCGGCATCACGCTTGCCAGCGTATATATTGATGCGCCTTACAATTATGATAATGGCACTCCTCTGAATAATTATGATTTTAAATACCGCGGCATCTGCTCCACCCGATACGGAATTGAGCAGTCCATGAATATTGTTACTGTAAAAGTTTTGACTCAGATTACGCCGCAGCTTGGCTATGATTACCTTCTGAATTTTGGATTTACGACTCTGGTAGAGCGACGTGTCACATCAGACGGACAGGTCCTGACCGATATCCGACAGCCGCTTGCTCTGGGCGGTATTACAGACGGCGTTACCAATATGGAATTAAACGCTGCCTATGCCACGATTGCTAACGGTGGTCTATATATGGAACCGATCCTCTATACCAAGATCGTAGATCACGATGGCAATGTCCTGATCGATAATACCGTTAATCAAGATCAGCACCGTGTAATCAAAGAGACTACCGCCTTTCTGTTGACCAGCGCCATGGTGGATGTTGTCACCAAAGGTACCGGTGGCTCTGTCAACTTTGGCAATATGGCAATTGCCGGCAAGACAGGCACTACTTCCTCTTATGTCGACGTATGGTTTGCAGGATTTACTCCTTACTATACCGCTACTACCTGGACCGGATATGATAATAATGTAGTCCTTACCGGTGCTGAGAAAAATCTGTCCAAAACCATGTGGCGGACTGTCATGAGCCGTATCCATGAGGATCTCCCTTATGAGTCGTTTGACATGCCGGGCGGTATTGTGACTGCGACCATATGCAGCCGCTCCGGCAAACTGCCTATTGCAGGGCTATGTGACAATCACTTGAGGACAGAATACTTTGCCGAAGGAACTGTACCTTCGGAAACCTGTGATGTCCACTACTCCGGCATGGTATGTCTGCAGAGCGGTATGTGCGCCTGCACGAACTGCCCGTTTAAAGTACCCGGTGCTCTGGAACTGATGCCAATTGAAAGCAGCGCAATTCAATCCGGTTATCCGTCTTCCGGAGTGGATGCTAACGGCAATCCCATCACTTCCATGCGAACCAGTAACATGTGTCCTCATAATGATGCATTCTTTGCATCACCGGATCATATGGCTGTACTTCAACAGCAGCTTCTGGAACTTCAGTCGATGGGATACAATGATTTCACGCTGGATGGCGTACAGTAGTAACTGAACTAATAAGATAAAATAAAAAACGGCAGTATGTTACATACTGTCGTTTTTATTTCTTTAAAAGTATCTCTGGTAATTACTCTGCCACAGTATCGTCTTCAGGGTTTTCCGCTTCCGGGGCCTCCCCGGCGGAAGGCACCGTACCGGTCATATACTCCGCAAGATCCGCTTCACTTGGAGTATTATATGTAACGCTTCCATGATCTGTTATACGCAGCTTATAATCCACATATTCACTATTGATGTACGCTTCCTGATCAGAATATAAAAGCTTCGTCCAACCACTGGACAGAATCTCCAAAACCTCATATTCATTATTGGAATATGCCGATCCCAGACGATTATATTCCGTACCCGGTCCGCTTCTTACATTCACGCTTGAGGTTGCGTTAGGAACAGCCACTAATACGGTGACTGCAACAGACGGCTCTTCTTCCTCCTGATTATCTGACACTGAGTTCTGCGATCCTGATACTTCCTGTATAATATAACTGTCAGAATCTACAGGTTCCTCTGTCCGCAATCCTCTCATCTGTATTCGAACAATCACAACCACGATCGCGATGGTCAGACAGATCATTAAAGCTGTCAGCAACGCACTGATTGTCTGTTTTTTCATAATTGATATGTATGCTCCTTATCCCATCTTATTGCCACAGCTGCTACAGAATGATGCACCAACCTTTACCGCGGCGCCGCATTTAGGACATTTTGCTCCCGTTACTACTTCTGCCTGTACATTGCAGGCTGCATTATCATCTACCGCCTTACCGCAGGTCGGACAGAACTTCGTATCCGCGGCAACCTCTGCGCCACAATGCTGACACATCTTCGTTCCCTTCGCACGACGGATAGCAGCCTCCAAATGATCAATTGCCTCTTCCGCTTCCTTAATATGGGCAAATTGCTCTGCAAATTCCGGTAAAGGATGATCCTTATTCTGTTCATAAAACGCCTTACCGACCTCGCGATAATAAGCCTTTAAGGATTCCTCACAACTCTTAACCTGTGCGTTCAAATTGCTTACTTCCATCATGGATTTTGTCTTGTTGGAAACATCATTGCCAAAATTTGATATCGTAGCCCCTACCTTATCGAAAAAAGCCATTTACCACATTCCTCCTCATTTTCACAGATTTCGTCAATATTTATTTTTTATTATACTCTATTTCTTGGATTTTTTCAACTATCCATCAGATCGAATAACGTATATTTACCTTCCTGTATAAAATAAATTATATTTTATGATACAGTAAAAAGCCCGAAACGCATCCTTTAAGCCGATCTTCTTTCCCTCGCTATAATCCCGTGGATAATAGGAGATGGGAACTTCATAAATTTTACAGTGTAGTTTAGAAAGCTTTGCCGTAATTTCCGGTTCAAAACCAAACCGGTCTTCTTCCAGTTTTATATTCTGTATAATCTCCCTTTTAAACATTTTATAACAAGTTTCCATATCTGTTAAAGCCAGATCAGAAAAAATATTAGACATGATTGTCAGCATCTTATTTCCCTGACTATGCCAGAAGTGCTTAATCATATAATATCCGCCCCTCATATATCTGGAACCGTACACGACATCCGCATCCATTCTCCCCGTTACAAAAGGCATCATCAACCTCTGATAGTCTTTGGGATCGTATTCCAGATCAGCATCCTGCACAACGACCAGATCCCCTGTGGCTGCCCGAAACCCGGATCGGAGCGCTCTTCCTTTTCCACAGTTTCTCTTATGGAAAAGCACTTTATCAATTTTGGGCATCAGCTTTTCCTTGATCAGTTCCCTTGTTCCATCCGTCGAGCAATCATCAATTACAATAATTTCGATATTTTCCAACCCACAGTCTCTCACCGCATCCAGACATGGTTCCAGCGTATTTATTTCATTATAGCAAGGAATAATCACTGTAAGTTTTAAATCATTCATCTCCATGTTCAAGGCATCTCCCTCTTTTATCTTATTTTATATAGGTGATTTCAAGCTCTCCATTTCCAAAAGCAGTTGTTTCATTATCTGTCTTATTAAAAAACTTTCTTTCTACTTACCCATGAAGTCCTCTTGACTGTCTATCCATATCCTCAATGACAATATCATAAATTTCGCCCAGAGAAGCGCAATACTCCAAGACCTGCCACGGCTCATTCGTATGAAAATGTATTTTGATCAATTCCTCATCTCCAACCGCCAGCAGACAGTCTCCCTTAAAATGCTCCGTAATATAGTCGTTGATCTCATCTTCGTCGAGATCCCTGCCTTCAATTAATAGCTGCGTATCATATTTATATTCTAACATACTTCACCTCATATTTATATTATTTTTGCGCAATGCCGCTTAACCAGCATCCATCAATTCGATTGCTTATGTTCTACCATCCATTCCATCGCCAGAAGATACCCCGGCAGTCCCTTTCCTACGATCTGATAATCACATGCGGGTGCTGTAACTGAAACTCTGCGGAATTCCTCTCTTGCGTTGATATCGGAAATATGGATTTCCACCTTCGGCATGGTCACACTGGCCAATGCATCATGGATCGCATAGCTGTAATGCGTATAAGCGCCAGGATTAATGATGATTCCCTCCGTGCCGTCAGAATATGCATCCTGTATCCTATCAATCAACGCCCCCTCATGGTTGGACTGAAATACCTCAACCTGGCATTGCAATTCTTTTGCTTTTTCCTCTATTATCTGTAACAGGTAATCATAATTCTGCTGACCATAAATTTCCTTTTCCCTGATCCCTAAGAAATTAAGATTGGGACCGTTGATGATCAATAATTTCATAGATATACTCCATTCTGCCTATTTTTACATAAGAATAAACTTACTTTTTCAGTATATCATAATTTGAAAATGAAATATACCCTGTTTTTCAATTGCGGGCAAGACGTAATATTTCACCGACCACATCTTCGACCGTCTTATCATCCGTTTTAATCATATGATCTGCCGCTAATTCATACATTGGGGTACGTTCCTTCAACATTTTATCGATCCTTGTCCGCTGATCCGTCCCCTGCAGCAGCGGACGCTGCGTATCTTCCTTTACACGCGCAAAAATCGTATCAGTATCTGCCTGCAGAAAAAATACGGTTCCAAGGCTTTTTAAAATCGCCCGGTTTTCCTCCCGTACCGGCATTCCGCCGCCGGTAGAAAGAATATAAGAGGATGTGTTTTCTGATAATCGCCTTAAAAGCTCCGTCTCCAGCTTACGAAACGACTCCTCCCCATCCGTCTGAAAGATTTCATTAATACTTCTTCCCTGCTCCTTTACAAGCAAAGCATCCGTATCAATGACCTTCATTCCTGTTTTGATATGTAGTTCTTTTGCAACTGTAGATTTTCCGCTGCCCATATAGCCGATCAAAATAATATTATGATTCATAGATTCCCATCGCTTCCTTCATTTGATGCAATACCTCTGACGCCCATTCATCCGGAATGGAGATATCATTCCAAAGCTCATAGGCATAAATCCCCTGAAACAGAAGCATCCGAAGCCCATTATAGCTTTTTCCCCCGTGCTCCTTCACCAATTTCATAAATTTTGTTTCATAGGGATTAAAGATAAGATCATATCCGCATGCGATCCTGTCATAAAACCCAGTCTCCTCAATCGCTACCTCATCCGTCTTCGGGCTCATACCCAGGCTTGTCGCCTGAATAGCAATCCAGTTCCGTGAATCTTCCGATTGCACCGCAGAATATGTCCTATCTGTATCCTGTTCCATCTCATCCATAACTGCCAGATAATCTTCTTCATAAGAGGCAGTCTTTACCGTGATTTCCCTGCCGGCATATGCCTTCATAAACCGTTCCGCCAGCTGCTCTGCCCTTTCCTTTGTACGATTTAATATAAGGATCTTCTTTACTTTCGCCTCAAAAAGCATCCCAATCACAGCATTAGCAACACCGCCCGCACCGATGACAACAACATTTTTTCCTGCTAATGACACCCCGTCGTAGCGCATAGCTCTGTATAATCCCGGCATATCCGTATTGTAGCCTTTATAACCATGCTCCGTGCGTACCAATGTATTGACCGCACCAATGATCTCCGCCTTTTGATCGATTTCACAAAGATACTGCATTACGTCTTTTTTATAGGGAACAGTCACATTCAAACCTTTCGCTCCCAACGCATACGCACCTTCTACCGCTGCCTTCAACCGGTCCTTTTCCACACGAAAAGCAAGATACGCATAATTATCATTATGCAATGATGCCAGCGCGGAATGCAACACCGGTGAAACAGAATGTTCCACCGGATTGCCCAATAAACCGAGTAATCCTGTTTTCCCATTGATTACGATTCCACTCATTACTTTTTCCACCATATTATTTATTTTTCGCTTTTTATTTTAGATTTTTTAAATTTCATTTCGTGATGTTTTTTTGGTAAAAATAAATCACAATTTTTTCCAAATATCGTTTTAGAACAATCTGTATCTCCTCTTTAGGATGAATCGGTTTCACCAGAATCGTCCTGATTCCGGTCCGGTTGGCCCCCCAGATATCCGTGAATATCTGATCCCCTACAAAAAGCGTATTTGACAAGTCTGTTCCCATATGCTCCATTGCATCCAAATACCCTTTTCTTCCGGGTTTTCCTGCATTATAAATATAATCCGTCTCCGCTTTATCTGCAAACAGTTTCACTCTTGGTTCTTTATTGTTGGAAAGCACAATCGTCTTCCACCCTGTCTTATGCAGCTCCTGAAATAAAGCATTGCTTCTATCATCTGAGGGAGCGCCATGCGGCACCAGCGTATTGTCAATATCAAAGATCACACCACGATAACCCTCTGAATAAAGCTTCCTAAAATCAATCTGATAGGTAGAATCCAGATATTCTCCCGGATAGAGTTTTTCCAGCATGGGCTCATTTTCCTTCCATTAAAATTCTTCTGCCTTATCGCCTGAGCATCCTCCCCTCCCAGTGCAATAGTCGTTATCATAAGCATACCTGCCTAAAGCAGACTGAATTTACCAGTTCTCATATGCAGCTTCCGTCAGGGTGATCCCATTAGCGCCCAGCGGAATTTCATGATCCAGTCCGACAAACTTACCATCCTGCTGCCACAATACTTCCTTGACAAAGGCATATTTTTCCTCATCCCATGTCGTAAAATCATCCAGCACCAGTCCGCCGGTATCACCGGAATTGGCATTAAAACACCAGAAGGTATAATGCAGATGATATTTCCCGATAAGCGTTCTAAGATGCGTCATCCATGTCAGATTCGGCTCGCGCATAAATCCGCCCCACTCACCAAGCAATAGAGGCGCAGTGCCGTCCTCATAGATATAAAACCAGTTATCACGCCAGCAGTCCTCCATCAGGGAATCATAATCATACCCGTCATAAAACCATGGCTGCTGATAGACAGTAGGTCCGTAATCATGGGGAGAATAAACCAGTTTGTTATTAAACTCGCCCAGATCCACCGGGTAATCCCTGACGCCACGCAGATTGCCGCCCCACCAGTTAAAATAATAATCATCCTCATCCGTGGAATGATAATCGCCGTTAGCTGCAATATCCACCGGATAGATCTCCAATCCTTCTATTAAGATCAGTACATTGG
>CAMWHY010000058.1 GCA_947174185.1 uncultured Lachnospiraceae bacterium
CTACTAAATGTGCAAAATATTACGAAAATATTTCATTTTATTTTTTATAAAATTTTAATAATTAGAAATCCTCCATACTTTACATTTCACCTGAAAGATGTCATAATGAATATACTGCTTTAACGCATTAAAGCAGCAGATATGGTCTTATGATCTGTAACCCGGTCATGCGGCAGATCAAAACTACAGCATGAAAAAAGAAATGGAGAAAAAGATATGCCAATTACAGAAATCTTGGAAGAAAACTGCAGAAAATACGGTTCCGATACCGCCTTGGTGGAAATCAATCCCGAGATTAAGGAGACCCGGCGCGTCACCTGGAAAGAATATGAACTGATCGAACCCAATCCCACGACCCACTATCGCCGTGAGATCACTTGGAACGTATTTAATGAAAAGGCAAACCGGTTCGCCAACATGCTCTTAGACCGGGGTATCAAGAAAGGCGACAAGGTTGCTATTCTTCTGATGAACTGTCTGGAATGGCTGCCGATCTATTTTGGCATCTTAAAAACCGGCGCCCTTGCCGTACCCTTAAATTTCCGATATGCATCTGACGAGATCGAATACTGCCTGAACCTCTCCGAGTCGGACATCCTTGTATTCGGTCCCGAATTTATCGGACGTGTGGAAGAAATCGCCGAACGTATCAGCAAAAACCGCCTGCTATTTTATGTGGGCGATAACTGTCCTACCTTTGCCGAAGACTATGCGGCATTAACAGCAAACTGCTCCAGCGCTTCACCGAACATCAAACTGACGGATGACGACGATGCCGCAATTTATTTTTCTTCCGGTACAACGGGATTTCCTAAAGCAATCCTACATAAACATTTAAGCCTGATGCATTCCTGTAAGGTAGAACAAAACCATCACGGACAGACAAAGGACGATATCTTTTTATGTATTCCGCCGCTTTACCATACCGGCGCAAAGATGCATTGGTTCGGCAGCTTCCTTGTGGGCGCCAAATCCGTCCTTTTAAAAGGAACAAAACCAGATATCATTTTAAACGCCGTATCGCAGGAACACTGTTCCATCGTGTGGCTGCTTGTTCCCTGGGCCCAGGATATCTTAGACGCCATCGACCGCGGCGAAATCAATATCGACAGACTGGAGCTTTCCCAATGGAGACTGATGCACATTGGCGCACAGCCGGTTCCTCCCAGCCTGATCAAACGCTGGAAAGAAATATTTCCGGATCATCAATATGATACCAATTACGGCCTGTCCGAATCCATCGGACCGGGCGCAGTTCACCTTGGCGTAGAAAATATCCACAAGGTCGGAGCCATCGGAAAAGCCGGTTACGGCTGGGAAGTCATGATTGCCGACCCTGACGGAAACCCTGTGAAAAAAGGCGATGTCGGCGAGCTTCTTCTGAAAGGACCGGGCGTCATGACCTGTTACTACAATGATCCCGAAGCCACCGCTGAAACTTTAAAGGATGGCTGGCTTTATACCGGCGATATGGCTATGGAGGATGAGGACGGTTTTATCTTTCTGGTTGACAGGAAAAAAGACGTGGTTATCTCCGGCGGTGAGAATATCTATCCGGTACAGATCGAAGATTTCCTCCGCACGAACGATAAGATCAAAGACGTGGCCGTCATCGGTCTTCCGGATAAGCGTCTTGGCGAAATTACGGCAGCCATTATAGAGATCAAAGAAGGAATGACTTCTACAGAAGAAGAGATTCAGGAATTCTGCACGAAGCTTCCGCGTTATAAACGTCCCCGTAAGATCATCTTCGCCGATGTTCCCAGAAATCCCACGGGCAAGATCGAGAAACCGAAGCTTCGGGAAATCTATGGCGCTGATCATCTTGTTGCTGCACAAAATCAGAGTTAATTGCGCTGATCATTTTACTTAAAATCAATGGAAATACAGTCAGTAATCAAAAAACGGCTTCTGAAATGTTAAAGATACATCTCAAAAGCCGTTTTTTCTTCTAAATTATAATAGTCTTAATCTTCCGCCAGCACGATGATGTAATCACCTGCAGCATAGATTACTTCCTCTTCTTTCTTTGGATTTGTAATCACATCAAATCCATTGCCATTCTCCTTGCGATAACCCACAGCGACTTCACTTTTAAGCGCAGCGCTTGCAGATACGGTATAGAAATTCACCGGTTCGCCCAGTTTCACATAATCTTCCGCCGGTCTGAAATAGATCTCGGAGCCTTCTTCCTGCAGCAATTCCGCAAAGACATTGGACAGTTCTCTGTTCTCACTTACCTGTGTCATGATCAGATTGATGATATTGCTGCCGATGATAAAATCCTCTTCCCTGATCTGGGAGGCCAGCCGCTGATTCCCACTCTTCATCAACTCGCTTGTAATGGAAAAATCAAGATTCTTTCTGATGGCAATATCCTTTAAGAAGATCAGCTGCAGCAACGTATCTGCATCCGATTTTTCCGCATTTTCCGTATCATCATTTAAGATCAATATCTTCTTAATATGATCTGTGACAACCTGCTCCAATACTTTCCGGTTCGTCTCTTTTTCCTGAATATGTGTAATAATTAAATTTTCAAATTGATCCAATGCAAATGGAAGTTCCTCGATACAGACGATAATGATCTCGGAACCCTTTTTCACAAATTTATCATACTCCTCTAAAATACCCTCCATCTTTTCATTAATACCAAGCATCAGTATCTTTTCCTGCTCCCGCTTCATCTTCGTATCATGTTCAACGATCTGCTCTTTCTTCACCCGTTCTGCAGGATCATTTACCTGAAAGACGCCGTCGTCCTCTTCCAAAAGTATCAGCTTATCCTCCTTTTCGATCACCATATCCATCGGCGGATTCAGGTGGGATTTATTATCATGCCAGATACCAAATACAATCTCTTTGGAAAATCTGTTAAGACTTTCCCCAAAGGTACAGCCTGCCAGCTCCGGCACGCTCTCATAATAAAGCTCGTCTCCGTCATAATCAAACAGCTCCACTAATACCTGATAGATACCGGCACAGCGGCAGGAATGGGCGATGATCCTAGCGATCGCCTTGCTTGCGTATATGATCTCCGCCCTGCCTTCTCCAGCAATCATGGCAGCATCAACATTCTCCTCATCATGAATCACGGCAACCATATAAAGCTCCTCATGAAGAAGCTCGTGATTCTTCATATAACTGTTGGCAGACAGGATGATCTTAATAACAGAAGCATCATCATATTCATTGATGATGACACACTTGCTGGTTTCCATGGAACACTGCTCATACAGATGCTGATCGCTTAAGGAACCGCTTCGGCAGATGATCCTCGTTGTCCTCGTATCAGGGAACTTATCATGGATCATTTTTTCCATAACCTCTTTTTCTTCCGTGCCCACGACCACAATACAGCCATCCTTATGGTTACTGTTTGCTTCGATCAGCTCTGATAACAGCGTGTAAATATTATCATTAAATCCGAGTATGACCACATGATTCTCTTCTATGATCTTGGAAAATCCTTTTCTCAACTGATTGAGTTTTTCCTCTATGCCGGCAGAAATAATACCAATCAAGATACTCATTACCAGCACACCATACAGGGTAAGTACCGACATACCGATCAGATAGGCAAGACTACTGTCCTCCGGCGCGCCGGAAAGCACTCCCGGGTCCAGTGCATGCATGATGGCATTCCACGTCTGATGCCCGATACCCGTCTCCGTGCCAAATATGGTAACCAGAGCACCAACCACCACTGCCACCAGCAGCGTCAGCCAGAACAGAATCCTGACCAGGGAGACCGTTCCTTTTGACATGATATTATCTATCTTATATTGAAATTTTTCTCTTGGGCTGCGCTTCATTGTCCTATCCTCCAGCAAGTATTTTCTTTATTTTATAAAAATCGCGGATAAAAAGCAACAAGACATGTTATCTGTCCCTATTTTATATTTCAAATTAATATTGACAATCTCAATTTGGGTGTGTATGATATATTTAGTGACCATGTGGTCACTTAATTTTTACAGCACTGATGACCATGTGGTCAACGGCAGGGAGGAACTATGCCTGAAAAGCTATTTTTTGAATTGGGAACAGATAAACAAAAGAAAATTATCAGCGTCGGAATAACCGAATTTGGCACGTATGGATTTTCTAACAGCTCCACAAACAGAATTGTCCAAAATGCCGGGATTAGCAAAGGAAGTTTGTTCAAGTATTTTACTAATAAAGAAGATTTTTTCTTCTTTATCCTTGATGCTGTCACAGCAGAGTTAAGTGAAGATCTTGATAAAGCGGCAGCCAACTTTTCAAAAGAACTGTTTCAAAGAGTCATTGATTATTCCACGGCAGAATTTTCCTGGTATATTCATAATCCTGAAAAATACAGATTGATTATGATGGCATTTTCCCAAAATGATGTGGAAATATATCCAAAGGTTATGGCACGATACAGGAATCAAGAGCAGGATATCTATTACCGGCTTTTGGAAGACATCAATACAGACCATTTCCGCTGGGAAAGGAAAATGACAATTGACATACTAAAATGGTTTTTGAAAGGATTTAATGAAGATTTTATCAGGGGAACTAACATGGAACAACATGACCTTGAACACATCAAGAGTGATTACGTAAAGAGTCTTTTGACGCATATGGAAGTCCTTAAAAACGGTCTATTAAAATAAACGGGGGATCATCATGCTTTTTCACACAAAAAATGGGAACGTCCAAGTTGACGGCGCAGATATGAACTATGTTTCTTTTGGCAAAGGCGATAACGTCCTGATCATGCTCCCCGGATTGGGCGATGGATTAAAAACGGTAAAAGGCATGGCCTTGCCTCTTGCTATGACCTACAAATCATATGCAAAGGATTATACTGTATATGTTTTCAGCCGGAAAAATGATATTCCGGAAAGTTACTCTACGCAGGATATGGCTGCAGACCAGGCAAAAGCAATGAAACATCTTGGTATTGCCAACGCAAATGTCCTAGGGGTATCCCAAGGCGGAATGATCGCCCAATATCTTGCCATCGACCATCCCGAACTGGTCAAAAAACTGGTATTGGCCGTTACGGCTGCCAAACAAAACGAAGTAATACAAAAATGCATAAGTAATTGGATTTCTATGGCTGAACATGGGGACTACAAGTCTCTGATGGTGGATACGGCAGAAAAATCCTATTCAGAAAAATACTTAAAAAGATACAGATACCTTATTCCGCTTTTGGGGCATATAGGAAAGCCTAAAGATTTTAAGCGCTTTCTGATTCAGGCAGATTCCTGCCTTCATCACAATGCCTATTCAGAGCTAAATAAGATCTTATGCCCCACCTTCACCATAGGCGGAGCATGTGACAAAATCGTTGGAAAAACCGCATCGTTAGAATTGGCAGATGGAATTAAAAATAGCGAATGCTTCATTTATAACGATCTTGGTCATGCTGCATATGAAGAAGCCGCCGACTTTGATCAACGAGTCCTTCACTTCCTTTTGCAGTAAGTGGACCTGGCGGGATTTGAACCCGCGTCCGAAATATCCGCCATCGCTCTTCTACTATCATAGTCTGTGGATTAACATTCCCTCTGCCGTCCCGTCATAGACACCGTTACGGTTTTAGTAGCTTCATGGATCTGCTGCATGCGCAAAGCTTAACATGCACGTTTCCTACAAGTCCGATGCCCTGTTCCTAATGTGTAGGTGCATCAGGGAGGACAGCTGCCCTTAGGCAGCGTATGCTAAATTGTCTTCAGCGTTTATTTTTAATTTGTGATTTGACGCATCACCTGCGGATAGCTTCTTCAACTTAAGACACCCCGTCGAAACCTTTCAAGCCCATAGTTGATTACATATACATAGCTGATTTTGTTTTTCTGATTTCCTCCTGTCATTCATTTATACTTTTAAAAATTATATTAAGGAAATATTTCCTAAATATCACAAATTTAGAATAGCACATCCGTATTGATACATCAACCGGAAAATAACACTACAGGTTCTTTACCTTAAACTCCCGCTCCACTTCGCGCCTCTGGTCTCGTTTGGCAATAGCTTCACGCTTGTCGTAAAGCTTCTTTCCTTTTACAAGAGCCACTTCCACTTTCGCCCTGCCATTCTTGAAATAGACCTGCAGCGGAACGATCGTATGCCCCGCTTCCTTGCTGCCGCCGGCAAGTTTGGCGATCTCCTGCTTATGAAGCAGAAGCTTCCGAACACGAAGCGGGTCCCTGTTAAATATATTGCCCTTTTCATAGGGGCTGATATTCATACCGATAATATATGCTTCGCCATTCTCAATATTAATATATGCTTCCTTAATGCTGCACTTGCCTTCCCGGAGCGACTTTACTTCCGTGCCCACCAGCGCAATCCCGGCTTCATATGCTTCTACGATAAAATAATCGTGAAACGCCTTTTTATTGTTTGCGATCAGTTTTTGACCTTCTTTTTTTCCAGACATGATTCCTCACCTATTTCCATTGTTCCCGCATAAACTATCAATAAACCACAATTACTGCGCCAACACAAAATCGATGGTCTTTAATATAGTATCGACCTGATCCACCTGAACCGTAACTGTCTCACCAAGACAATATTTCTTACCTGTAGCCTGTCCCACCAGTTCATAGTGCGCGGCGTCATAGATAAAATAATCTCCTTCTATCTTAGAGATATGGACAAGCCCCTCCACGGTATTGGGCAGTTCCACATAAAGCCCCCAGCCCGTCACACCGGAGATCACGCCCTCAAAGCATTCTCCAATCTTGTCTTCCATATACTCTGCTTTCTTTAGTTTCTCCGTCTCACGTTCCGCCTCATCCGCCCGCCGTTCCAGTTTAGAACACTGTTGCGCCACACCATCCAGAATCGCTTCATAATGCGCTATCTTCTTATCATTCAGCCTTCCGCGGATCTCATCCTTTAAGATCCTGTGGATCTGTAGATCAGGATATCTCCTGATCGGCGAGGTAAAATGGCAGTATTCTTTACAAGCCAGTCCGAAATGTCCCAGACATTCCGTTGCATATTTTGCCTGTTTCATACTGCGAAGTGTAAGTCTCGTGATCAGATTTTCCTCAGGCCTTCCCTCCAGTCCGGCAAGGAGCTTCTGAATCTCCTTAGGATGGATCTCACCTTTCGCACCCTTCAGATGATATCCAAAATTCTGCAGCATTGCTGCAAGCCCCTCTATCTTATCCGCATCCGGCACTTCATGGACCCGATACAGGAATGGCAGCTCCTGCCAGAAAATGTGCGCCGCCACTGTCTCATTGGCAATCAGCATAAAATCTTCGATCAGCTTCGTTGCCGCATTGGCTTCATAAGGCTTGATCTTAGTCGGTTTTCCATAGTTATCCAGAATGATCTTAGCCTCTGGCAGATCAAAATCGATGGAACCGCGCTGCTTTCTCCTGCCACGCAGTATCCTGGAAAGTTCATGCATCCGCTCAAACATCGGAACCAGTTCCTGATATTCCTGCCGGTACTCCGTTGCTTCCTCCTCCAGAATCTCCCGCACCACCGTATAGCTCATACGCCGGTCCACATGGATCACGGATTCCACGATCTGATGGTCCATTACCTCACCGTTCCTGCTGATGCGCATGATACAGCTCATCGCCAGACGGTCTTCCCCTGCATTTAAGGAGCAGATCCCGTTAGACAATCGATGGGGCAGCATAGGGATCACACGATCCACAAGATACACACTGGTCCCACGGGTCAATGCCTCTTTATCCAATGCGGAATTCTCCTGCACATAATTGCTGACATCAGCAATATGGACCCCAAGCACATATACATCCCCTTCTACCGTAAGGCTGACCGCATCATCCAGATCTTTTGCATCTTCTCCGTCAATGGTAACCATCTGCCAGTCTCGCAGATCCATCCTGCCTTCCTGGTCAGCCTCGGAGATCTCCATCGGCACTCTCTCTGCCTGGTGCATAACTTTCTCCGGGAACTCCACAGGCAGTTCATATCCTCTTACAATGGAAAGGATATCCACACCGGGATCATTGATATGCCCTATGATCTCAACAATCTTTCCTTCCGGTTTCCTTCCCTTTTTCCCATACTCCGTAATCTCCACTACAACCTTATGACCATCCATCGCGCCTTTAGAACATTCTATCGGAATAAAGATATCCTCCGCGATCTTCTGGTTATCGGGTATGACAAATCCGTAATTCCTGCCTGCCTGATAGCTGCCGACGATCTGATGAAATCCCCGCTCTATGATACGGACGATCTGTCCCTCCTGCCGCTGCTTTCCTTGCGGTTTTCTCAAAAGTTCAATCTCAACCTTATCCTGATGCATCGCACCATTAATCTTTTCTTCAGGAATAAAAATATCTTCCAGCGTCGGATTCTCAGCCTTCCCATCCAGCTCCACAAAACCAAATCCACGGCTGTTCCCGATAAAAGTACCGGTCAGCATGTTTCTGCTGCCCTTGGTATATTTTCCCCGCTTACTGATCTGAATCTTGTTTTCCGCCAAAAGCTCATTCAGCACAATCTTTAAATCATCCCGTTCCTCCGGCTTTACCTGTAAAAACATGGCAAGCTCTTTTTCCTTCATTGGAACATAAAGGGGGTCTTCCATCAATTCACATATTAATTTTTTTCTTTTTTTCAATTCCTTCTGTTCCATTACTTCCTATCCTGACTCAAATTTATTATGCACATTATTAGCATGATCAAACATTTCCAAAGTATGACCACCTTTATGATAGCACATGGTATAATATCAATAGATATTATACCGCGCCGAGCGAAGCGAGTGTGCATCGCGAAGCGCATACCATGTGCTTTGCACATGGTATAATAAGCAATTCATTACTGATATAAACAAAATGGCTCCCTTACAGGAGCCATAAACTTTCTAAGAAAATCTACTTCATCAGAACCGTGTAAGATTCAGCACCGCCGCCAGAACCATAAAGATAATGGTAAGCCATGTGGTGATCTGGGTCATCTTTCCCTCCATAGACCGGCTCTTATTCTTACCCCAGTACGTTTCCGCCATACCGCTGATCGCACCAAGCCCGGCTGACTTTCCTTCCTGCATCAATACCAAAACCGCCAGTGCAATACTGACTATGATAAAAATAACCGTCAATACTGTTCTCATTGCAATATCCTTACCTTTCCTCCTGTCCATCCGCCCTGCAGCGGTAAACAGACAGTCATCCAAATAACCAAACAATGCTTAGTTTACCACATCCCATCAGGAATAGCAACACTTTTCTGATGATAATTTTCTCTAATTATTCTCACTGTGGCAAAAACATATCCCTTATCAGGCATCCATTTTATCCAGTCTTTCCAATAACATCCGATAAAAATCAAGTTTTTTCTGATCGGTCACGGGTTTTCCCGACTCATAATATTCAATGCTCAGATGACCTGCAGATAAAAATCCTTTTTTTTGTGCTGTTGCCACTAGATTTCTTACTGTCCCTCCGCTTCCGTCTATCACAGCGCAGTCCCTGCCAAAGATCTCCCTGATCATCTCTTTGAAATGATTAAAATGCGTACAGCCAAGCACAACGCATTCATATTCCGCCGGATGCAGTCCGTCCAATTCCTCATGCAAATACCGTCTTACCGCGTCGCTTTCAAACTCTCCCGCCTGTGCAAATTCCACAAGCTTCGGCAATTCCTTGAGATCCACCAGATGATGTTCATCCACCTGATCTACCAGCCTGTGCAGCTTCTCCTCCCGTATAGTAAGCGGAGTTGCAATGACCAGAATACGGTTACCCCTTCCATGCTCCACTGCCGGCTTTACAGCAGGTTCAATGCCTAAGATCGGCAGCTCATATTTCTTCCGGAGAATATCTGCCGCCACACTGGTCGCCGTATTACAGGCGATCACCACAATATCACAGCCCTTCCCGATCAAAAAATCCACCGCAGCTTCCGAATAACCGATAATTTCCGTCTTATCCTTGATTCCATACGGCGCATGTTCCGTATCAGCATAAAATATGTATTCTTCCTCTGGAAGACTTTTGACCGCCCGGTGCAGTACGGTCAGCCCGCCGATACCGGAATCGAATATCGCTATCCTCATATCTGTTTTATGCCGTCTCTGCTGACAGCTTCTCCTCATTTCTAAATGATCGATAACTCTTTCTTTTTATTTCTCCATCCCAACCCTTCGGTACAGTTCCTTCAGTTCCTCCCCTGCGATCTGTCTGGATTCTCCCGGCCGCAGTCCTTCCAGCCGTACATTAATGATACGGATACGCTTAATCGATTTCACCGTATAGCCCACAGCCTGCCACATCCGCCTGATCTGCCGGTTCATACCTTCGGACAGGATCATCTTTACCTGATACCGTCCTGTCTTTTCAATGATGCACGGCTTCGTCTTTCTTTTCAGGTCGATGATATAGATCCCCTTCGCCAGTCTCGCCATGACCTCCTTCGTTACTTCCTTATCCAGCCGGACCTGATATTCCTTCTCATGTCCATGCGCCCCCTTCATGGCAGCCTGAATAAAATCGCCGTCATTGGAAAGCAGGAGCAGCCCTTCCGAATCCTTATCCAGCCTTCCTGCATAGGTCAGCCGTTCCGGGTAATCAATATAATCCATGATCGTCTCTTCGGCATGTTCGTCATGTTCCGTAACCACCACGCCCAACGGTTTATAAAAGGCAAATACCACCTTTTTTCCGGAAGGCCTGACTGCCCTGTCGTCCACCATGACTTTTTCCGTTCCCGCAACCCTGCTGCCAAGCGTCGCGATCTTACCGTCTATCGTAACTTTTCCTTCTTCGATCAGTTTATCCGCTTCTCTCCGGGAACAGACGCCGCACATGGCAAGATATTTATTTATCCTGATATCATTTTCCAATTCTTTTCTCCATGATAAATAGAAGTTCTTCTCACACTAATCCTTTATAAATCACCCTTTTGGAACAGGGACGCATATTCCGGGAAACAGTCAAATGTCGCGAAGTAATCCTGCGGCGTTTCCGCCCGTCTGATAAGCTGCACGCTGCCATCCTCTTTCAGCAGCAGTTCTGCAGATCTAAGCTTTCCGTTATAATTATATCCCATGGAATAACCATGTGCTCCCGTATCGTGGATCGCCAGATAATCTCCAATACAAATTTCAGGTAGCATCCTGTCGATGGCAAATTTATCATTGTTCTCACATAAAGAACCTGTAACGTCATACTTGTGATCGCAGGGCTCATCTTCTTTTCCAAGCACTGTAATGTGATGATAAGCGCCATACATCGCCGGACGCATCAGATTGACCGCACAGGCATCGCAGCCAACATATTCCTTATGGGTATGCTTCTCGTGGATTACCTGGGTAATCAGATGACCATAAGGTCCCATCATAAATCGTCCCAGTTCCGTATAGATCGCCACATCGCCCATACCTGCCGGAACTAAGATCTCATCATAGACTTCCTTTACCTTTGCACCGATCAGTCTGATATCATTCGGTTCCTGATCCGGGTTATAAGGGATACCGATCCCTCCGGAAAGATTAATAAAATCAATGGATACACCCGTTTCCTTTTTCACCCGCACTGCCGTCTCAAACAACTGTTTTGCAAGCGTCGGATAATATTCATTGGTAACCGTATTGCTCGCCAGAAAAGCATGCATGCCGAATATCTCCACACCCTTTTCTTTTAATACACGGTAGCCTTCGATCAGCTGCTCTGTGGTCAGTCCATATTTGGCATCCCCGGGGTTGTCCATAATACCGTTGCTGATCTTAAATATGCCTCCCGGATTGTAACGCAGGCTTAATTTCTTCGGCAGTGCACCAAGCGTTTCCTCCAGGAAATCAATATGCGTAAAATCATCCAGATTGATCGTCGCTCCAAGCCGGTCTGCCAGAACAAATTCTTTCCTCGGCGTGTCATTGGAGGAAAACATAATGTTGTCTCCCGTAATCCCCATCGCTTCGCTCAACATCAGCTCTGTCTCGGAAGAACAGTCACAGCCGCATCCGTACTCATTTAATATCTTGATCAAAAATGGATTTGGCGTCGCCTTTACTGCAAAATATTCCCGGTAACCCTGATTCCACGAAAATGCCTCCTGCAATGCTTTGACATTCTCACGAATGCCCTTCTCATCATAAATATGAAATGGCGTGGGATATGTTTTTACAATTTCCTCAATCTGCTGTTTTGATATAAATGGTATTTTTTTCATAATCTTCATCTCCAGGATATATGATTTTATTAAAGATTTTCTCAAGTTCCTTTCTGGGGTCTTCTCCCAGTTTCTGTACATCCTCTATGGGCAGAAAACCGCCTGCCATAAAGGAATGACCGCCACCGTTACCGCTCATGCCCTGTTGCTGTAAAGCGCTTCTTACAATCTGCCCTGCATCCAGATCTTCCCGTTCCGAACGGATGGAGAATTTATACCCTTCCTTCCGGGACGCATAAACCACGCTGAATGTCACCTGCTCCAATGCCAGAATAAAATCGGAAATAATCGCAATCAAGCCATTCGGGCAGTCAAAGGGGATGCATGCATATCCGATATCTCTATACAGAGAAATATTATTAATTGCCGCACCATATGCTCTCAGATCCTTAAAATCAATCTGATTGACCTGCATCTGCGCCAGAAACTCATGATCTGCATATTTAAACAACCGATAATACATCTTCACATCCAATTCCGTAACACCACGGGTAAAATCAAGCGTGTCCATCTTGATGCCGTACAACAGCAGGGTAGCGACCATCGGCTCAAGTTCTATCCCCGCCTCTATAAAATAATCCGCGATGATACTTGAACAAGCGCCCACCATTCGGATATCCTTATATTTATATTCCTCACATTCCACAACGGTAGGATGATGATCGATACATGCCACTTCTTCACCTGTCAGATCCGTACAGTTTTCATTATATTTCTGCGCATCCACGATCACGATATAATCCTCATCGTTAAGTTCAAGATCCCCCGCATAATAAATCTCCATCTTGGCATAATCTATCAATCTAAAATCCGAGAATTTTGAGATTACGCCGTCATAGACCAATTTACTCTCTATCCCCTTTACTTTCAATAAATACTGCAATCCGTAAGCCGACGTCATCGCATCCGGATCAGGGCAGTTATGTGTCTGTATGAGCACGCGGTGACCTTTCAGGATATCCACCAGCTGATCAAATTTTACGCTCATTGCAACCTCCTTCTTTTTATGGTCACTTTACATTCCTTTATATTTTTATAATATCTTTTATCTCTATCTTTTATCTCTATGTTATCTGCCAGTCAATCGGCTCCACCCCGTTTGCTTTCAAAAACTCATTGGTCTTGCTAAAATGTCTGCATCCAAAAAATCCCCTATATGCAGACAATGGACTCGGATGCGGCGCTTCCAGCACCAGATGCCTTGGATTATCCAGCATCGCCTTCTTTTTCTGTGCCGGCGCACCCCACAGTAGAAATACGATGGGTCTGTCCTGTTCATTGACCGCCTTTATGATCGCATCTGTGAACTGTTCCCAGCCGAGCCCCCTGTGGGAATTGGCCTGATGCGCTCTGACCGTTAACACAGTATTCAACAGCAGTACTCCCTGCTTTGCCCATTGTTCCAGATACCCATGATCCGGAATACTGCATCCCAGATCATCATGCAGCTCCTGATAGATATTCACCAGAGAAGGAGGTATGGCAACTCCTTTTTTTACGGAAAAACAAAGCCCATGTGCCTGTCCTATATCATGGTAAGGATCCTGTCCCAGAATGACTGCCTTGATCTCATGTAACGGTGTCAGGTGCAACGCATTAAACACATCCTCCGATGCGGGAAATATCTGTCTTGTATTATACTCTTCCAAGATCTTGTGATACAGATCCTTATAATATTGTTTTCTGAATTCCGGATTTAAAACCGGAAGCCAATCATT
The DNA here is from genome assembly GCA_947174185.1 of uncultured Lachnospiraceae bacterium. Classification (GTDB taxonomy): domain Bacteria; phylum Bacillota; class Clostridia; order Lachnospirales; family Lachnospiraceae; genus NK4A136. The sequence goes on from CAMWHY010000058.1 coordinate 13,869, forward strand.
TGTAATTCCTGCCATATTGACACCCTCCATATCGCAGTTTTACTGCAACTTATCATCATTTTGCAGTGAAATACACTTGGACATGTGTAAAATTACTTTAGCAATTAGAACATCTTCTCACACATACTCCACGCCAGCTCTAGCGGCACAAATCTTCCGCGAGAAGAATGCCCGTACTTTGGGCATTCTTCAGCGTGAGATTTAGAAGTTCTTCACGAAATGCCCACTGGCATGAGTGTTAGAACTTCTTCTCACGCTTATACCTCTGCTAAATAGATAATCTTTCAAACTTCCAATTTCCAACTCCTTAAAATGAAACAGCGATGCTGCCAATGCCGCATCAGCCTTTCCAACTGTCAATGCTTCATAAAAATGTTCCTTCGTTCCTGCACCGCCGGATGCAATCACCGGAACAGATACATTCTCTGATATGATCCTTGTCAATTCCAGATCATATCCTGCCTTGGTCCCATCACAATCCATGCTTGTAAGAAGAATCTCTCCTGCCCCAAGCCGGTCAGCCTTCATCGCCCATTCTACAGCATCAATACCCATATCCACTCGTCCGCCGTTTTTAAAAATATTCCAGCCGCTGCCATCCGCTCGTTTTTTGGCATCTATAGCAACTACCACGCACTGACTTCCAAATTTATCCGCTGCTTCTTCGATCAATGAGGGGTTCATGATTGCAGCGGAATTGACCGCCACCTTATCCGCTCCCTCCCGGAGTATCTTTTTAAAATCCTCAACAGATCGGATACCGCCTCCTACCGTAAACGGAATAAATACTTTTTCCGCCACCTTACGAACCATATCTACCACTGTCTCTCTGTCATCCGAGGACGCTGTAATATCCAAAAAAACAACCTCATCCGCACCCGCTTTATCATATGCCGCCGCAACCGCTACCGGGTCTCCCGCATCAATGAGATTTACAAAATTGACACCCTTTACCACTCGCCCTGCATTGACATCCAGACAGGGAATAATCCGTTTCGTATGCATCATGCTCTCCTAATATCCAGAAAATTCTTCAACATATGAAGTCCCACCTCAGAACTCTTTTCCGGATGGAACTGACAGGCAAATACATGATCCTTTTCTACTGCTGCATGGATCGTAATCCCATATTCCGTTTCCGCAGAAACAATGGATTCCTCTGCCGCCTTTAAATAATACGAATGAACAAAATAGACATACGCGTCTTCCTGACATCCTCGAAACAATCTGCTTTCTCTTGGGAAATGCAATGAATTCCATCCGATCTGCGGGACTTTCAGTCCCTCCGTATCCGGTATTCTGCGGATACTTCCTTTAAAAATACCTAGTCCCGGAATTCCGGGAGATTCTTCACTTTCTTCAAATAACAGCTGCAATCCCAGACAGATAGCCAAAAAAGGAGTTCCTCTGTCAATAACCTCGCGGATGACCGGTATAAGTTCATATTTTTTTAATTTTTCCATAGCATCACCAAAAGCGCCCACCCCCGGAAGGATGATATGATCTGCTCCACGGAGCAGGTCTGCATCCCGCGTCACAACCGCTTCCTGTCCCAGGCGCTGTATTGCCTTTTCAACGCTTTTGATATTACCGGCATCGTAATCAATGATTGCCACCATTCTATTTGTTTCCCCTATCCCTAAAACTGATTGCTCTCAATCTGTACATCCACCGGAGTTCCGTTGATATTTCCCTCCGCCGGAACCGTCTGTACCGGAACTGGTTCTATCTCCGTCGCCGGCTCCGTCATTTCCGAATCTGTCTCATCCAACTGATTAATATAGTTCTCTTCCTCCGGGAGAATATCAGGCATCTCCGGTATCGGCTCATTCTGTATCTCGCCTGTAACGCTATTTCCCTCTGGTACAGCAGAATCCGTAACTGACGACAACGGAAGTCCGTAAATCGCATTGATCTCATCCGCCTTAAAGCTAAATGGCGTTCCGTCCACTAAGGAATACAACTTATTTGTATAATCTAACGCATCATACTTTAGGATTTCCCTTGCTTCATCCCATGTCAACAGGTAATCTGCCATCATGGCATTTTCCATCTGACCTCTGATCTCATTCAGCTGACTGACAATTCCCAAACGTTCTGCTTCCGATAGCAGCTCCTCATATTTACCAACTCCCTGAATCAGTGCATCCACAGCCTGATACTCCAGATGCATTGCTTTATTATTTAGATAGGAGTCATATTTACGTTGCAAAAGGACAATCGTTCGGGCGCTTTCATAAATCAACTGATCACTCTCACTGCGTTCCCTTCCATACATCCCTAAAAAGGCTTCCATATAGTCCCCCTGATAATAGGAATTTCTGGCATTCTGCTGTATCTGTATTCCGGGAATATATATGGCAAGTAACAGTATCGCCGCCAATACGGACAAGGAAAGCGTAAATGTCCTAATAATATATTTCTTTGGAATCTTTTTTGTATTATCTGTCTCGCTTGCCGCCTTTCCGACTTTTTCCTTCTTTGGCTTCTTTTCTTTCTTCGGTTTTTCTTTCTTCTCTTTTTCTTTCTTTGCCTTTTTGGGTTTCTTTTCTTTCTTTTTAGCTCCTTCTGCATCCAGTTCACTTAGAATGTTCAGATTCTCATCACTAAGTTTTGTAGTATCCTGTTCGGGAACAGTATTTTCATCATCTTCTCCCGCTGTCAACGCTCCCAACAGCTTTTGGAAAAAGCCCGGTTTCTTCTCCTGTGCTTCCTCCCCCTCTGTATGTTCTCCATCCCCAGCAGCAAGCTCTTTTTTGGTCTTCTTTGCTTTTTTCTTTTTCTTTTTGCCTTTTCCCTCGTTTTCTTCCGCAGAATCATCTTCCATTGGCATTTCACTATCCAATGAAAAACCTATTTCCGTTTCCTCTGCTATACTTTCATCCACCAACTCATTTTGATCTGATTTTTTTAAGAGTTCGGCAATATCATCAAGGTCAGCATCTCCACCGTCTATTCCATCGATCAGCTGCGTGATATCAAGATCGTCATCTCCTGTATCTCCTTCCGCCTCTGCACTACCAAGCAGTTCCGCCTGCCTCATCTGTTCCTCGACATCCTCATCTTCTTCGGTCTCTATATCATCCTGTGCGCCAAACAGTGCCGCAATCTCATCCGGCGTCATCATATGATTCGGATCCTCATTTACTTCCGGCTCTGTTTCCTCTGCTTCCACGCTTTCTCCATCTTCCTGCGCGCCAAGCAGTGCCGCAATCTCATCCGGCGTCATCATATGGTTCGGATCCTCATTTACTTCCGGCTCTGTTTCCTCTGCTTCCACGCTTTCTCCATCTTCCTGCGCGCCAAGCAGTGCCGCAATCTCATCCGGCGTCATCATATGGTTCGGATCCTCATTTACTTCCGGCTCTGTTTCCTCTGCTTCCACGCTTTCTCCAT
>CAMWHY010000059.1 GCA_947174185.1 uncultured Lachnospiraceae bacterium
TCTATTGGCTGTTAATCCTGCCACAACAAAATTTCTAAATGCTAATACTTCAATTGCTTTTACTACCTTACTAATATCATCGTGCGTGTATTTCTGTAATTCCATTGCCATTATAATAGGATAAAAAGTGACTGTCTTCATAATGGACAAATTCACTAAATTATCAATTATACTATTATCATTAAAAAATTTATTATCCTCCGGAGATGTTAAACAATTATATAGTTCAGCCATTTTTATCAAATCTGAGACAAGATCATCACACTTTTTTGCAGTTGTTATTTCACTACTAATTTTCTTATATAAATTTTTTTCCCGGACAAAGTCATGTCCGGCATTCCAGTAATATCGTATTAATTTCGTGGTATCCTCTTTTTTATTTAAAGTATCACTCATATCTATCCATTTCTTTTTTATGTTTTCGATATTAGACTCCGACTTCATAAAGAGATAATTCTTTAACAAATCTGAAGTTTCCAGATCTTTCCCTCGAGCGTTTAACGTTTCAAAAATAATAAACGCTTCATTAATATCATCAGTTGTTATTACCATTAACATAAATTTCTTGATTACTGTTTCGTAATACTTACAGAGTGTATCTACTTTTTCTTCCTCATTATCAACATCTTCGAGAAGCTCAGAAAACTTCAACTCAAAAAATTCATATGCCTCTTTAATTCTTTTTTGCGAAATAGATTTTGGCACAGAAGACGGTCTTGCCTTCTGTATGTTTTCAATAAAGTATTCTCTATCTGCTATTCCAATACATAACGTTAATTCATTTTTTTAGGTGTCCATCTCCCTATATATTTTGACCTTATATCTTCTTTATTGTATTGGGCATACTCATTACTTTCCGCATATAAAGAAAATTTATCTCTGAGCACCGATAAGATGATAACAGAAGTACATGTCCTCTGCTGTCCGTCGATGATATAAAATTTTCCGTCCTCAGCCTCATGTATCACTACTTGTCCAAAAAAATGAGTCCTTTCACTTTCTAGAGTACTGTTTAAATCTTGCCAATAATCTTCTAGTTGATCACTTTTATCCCAAGAATACTCCCTTTGATAATCCGGAATAAAATAAGGTCCATCATTCAAAAAACTATGTATTGTTTTCATCCCAAAATTTTTTATAGCCATCTTTTTTCTCCCTTGTAGATTATAATAATTTCTTTTATTTTCCATATAAAATACTATTACCTCCAAAGCAAATAATAGTATATTATATCTTATCACGTTACTCTTATGCATAAATGGATACTAAAAGCATGTTCTAAAGCAAATAAGATAGTTATCCTATGTTTCAATGGAATCTTCTTTATATACAATTTGCAAAACCGTAAGTATATTTACATCCTTTCCGGCGCCTCAAACCCCAGAAGTTCAATACAGGTCTCCATGATCCTAAGTGCATTCTTTAGCAAAGCAATATAACCAGCCTGCTTTCTCTGGTCTTCCTCTGTAAGTATTTTGATCGCATGATAAAAGGAGTTGATATCATTAGCAACCTGATAGATAAATGCACATACCTTATGGGGCGCCCTTTCTTCACTGGCTTCCTCCAGCATGGCGTTAAATCCTGCCAAAGCCATCATCAGTTCTTTCTCAACCTTAGAAGATGGTTCTATACAGGAAACTTCATCAGGGTTGCCGCCCGCCTCCCGGTATTTATTCAGTATCGACTTCATCCTTACCATGGTATAAAGAATATATGGTCCGGTATCTCCTTCAAAGGAAGTAAACCGTTCAATGTCAAAAATATAATCTTTCGCTGCCTGATTAGACAAATCTCCATATTTGACAGCCGCCAGCGCTACCATCGAAGCCGTATTCTCTGCCTCATCCTCCGGCAGTTCTTTATTTTCCCTGATCTTTTCATACATCTGATCCTTGATCTGCTTCAAGAGGTATTCCAGCCGCAGCACTCCGCCGTCCCTGGTCTTAAAAGGCTTTCCGTCAGGACCGTTCATGGTGCCGAATCCAATAAACTGCAATGCCGTTTCGTCCCGCACAATCCCTGTTTTCCTTGCACAGCGAAATACCTGTTCAAAATGCAGCTCCTGCCGCTTATCCACCACATATACAATGGCGTCCGGCTGATAATCACGTTCTCTTTGGATGATCGTGGCAAGATCCGTTGTTTCATAATTGGCAGCACCGTCTGATTTTAAGATAATACAGGGCGGCAGTTCCTTTTTATCTGTCTCTTTACGGATATCAACAACAAGCGCGCCGTCGCTAAGATATGCATGTCCTTCCTCTTTCATCTTCCGGACCATATCCGGGATCAGATCATCCACATCAGATTCCCCATTCCAGAGATCAAAATGAACATCCAGATTTTCATAATTTTTCTTTAAATCGTTTACCGACACCTTCAGAATCTGCTTCCATAAAGCCCTGTAGCCCCGCAGACCATTCTGCAGCTGTGCCGTCGCCTCCAGCGCCTGTGCCTTATATTCCTCATCAACTTTACATTTTCCGCTGGCAAAAGGGTAGATCTCTTCCAGCTCTGCAATGGTAAACGGCGCTTCTTCGGGATACTCCCCCTCGTATGTTTCATCAAAATAACAAAGCTGCGGCTTTCTCGCCTTAAGCTCCGTAATAATCTGTCCCATAGGAAGTCCCCAATCCCCCAGATGAACATCTCCGATAACCCTGTGTCCTGCATAACGGACGATCCGTTTAATGCTTTCACCGATGATTGCCGGACGCAGATGTCCCACATGAAGCGGCTTGGCCACGTTCGGTCCGCCATAATCCAATACCATGGTCTGCGGCGTTTCGGGCTTCTCTACACCATATTTTTCCTGCTGCATCATTGCATTAAAATAATTTAAAACAAAACTCTCACGCAGAGTCAGATTTAAGAATCCCGGCATCACAGCCTCAACCGATTGAAAGATCTCCGAACTGCCAAGCTTTCCGGCAACCTCCTCTGCAATGGCAAAAGGCGCTTTCTTATATTTTTTTGCTGCCGCCATTGCTCCGTTGCATTGATATTCGCAAAGATCCGGACGGTTGCTTAGGGTAACCCTTCCCAGAGCGGGATCGTATCCCGCAGCTTCAAATGCGCGCCGCATTTCTTCCGATATTCTGTCAATAAATTTTTCCATGCCTATCACCATGCCTTTCTTCTATTCTTCTATCCCGGATGTTTTCCTTTGTCGCTCTATCCTGGAATACTCGCATCCGCAGTAATCCTGACGGTACAGATGATACTCTCTGGACAGTTCAATGGAGCGTTGATAGCCGTTCTTTTTCTTGAAATCAGACGGCAGAAAGGGAACTCCATATTTCTGCCCCATCTGGTTTCCAATCTCATTAAGCAGGTCTGCATTTTTTAACGGACTGATCGTTAATGTTGTGGTAAAATAATCAAAAGAATTCCCGGCCGCGTAGGAAGCGCTCTTAGATAACCGAAGCTTGAAACATCTCTGACAACGTTCTCCGCCTTCGGGACATTCTTCCAAGCCTTCCGCCACCTTTAAAAAACATTCCGGCTCATAAGGTCCTTCCACCAAATGAATATCCCACCGGTGCTCCCGATTCATCGTGTCAATCAGTCGTTTCAGTTCACCGACCCGCTTATCATATTCCTCCCGTTTTGTGATATTGGGGTTATAATAATAGACCCAGATATCAAAATAAGGAAAAAGATACTCTAAAACATAGCTGCTGCAGGGTGCGCAGCAGCTATGAAGCAGCAATCGTTTTTTTGTCGTCAGATTTTCTATGATGGCATCCAGACATCTTTGATAATTCTGCCTATTTGCCTTAACCTGTCCTTCCATATACCAGCTATCCTTTTATCCTATTAAAACACCGTATTCGATCCGCAGTAGAGCGCGATATACTCCTCCTCAGGAATCGCCTTTGAGAAATAGAATCCCTGCACCATACGACAGCCTATGGCTTTCAATATACTCACCTGTTCTTCCGTCTCAACCCCTTCACACAGCACTTCCATACCGATCCCGCTGGATAACTCCACAATCTTTTGCAGGATCCATCTGCTGCGTTCCGTGGTCACACTCTCCGCAAAGAATTCGCGATCAATCTTCACCGTATCAAAGGAAACATCCTTTAACATATTTAAAGAAGAAAATCCCGAACCGAAATCATCCATCGCCAGCCGCACGCCGCACTGTTTCAATTGATTGATGATCTGAATCATATTATTCCTATCATCCAAAAAGACCGATTCCGTAATCTCCAGTTCGATGGCATTTTCCGGCAGTTTATATTTTTCAATGATCCTCTTGACATTTGCCACATAATCCGCGCTGTGCAAAAGCATCCTGGACTGATTGATCGAAACGGGATATACGGTATATCCTGCTTCAATCATTTCATGCATCTTCATGCATACCATCTCCAGCATATAGAAATCCAGTTTTTCAATAAATCCGTTATTTTCAAAGATCGGAACAAACTCATCCGGATACGAGATGCTTCCATCTTCCCTGACCCACCGTACCAGCGCCTCCGCACCTGCAATGCGGTTGAGGTAGATATCCCACTTGGGCTGCATATAGACTTTAAATTCTCCATTGGCAAGTGCCTTCTGCATATCGGATTCTATCCGGTCAAGCTTACGCATATCCTGCACGATCTTCTCCGAATAATAGGCAGTCATCTCACTGTCATCGCCCTTTAGCGTCTTTCTTGCAACATTAGCGCGGTCAATCATCACATCAATATCGTGATCATGCTTACGTATCTGATAAACGCCTGTTTTAAAGCGGATCGGATATTTGATCCCACGCCCTCTGGCATCTTCATTTACGTTCTTCGCCAGGCGTTCCAACCGTTGTCCTATTTCCTTGTCGTTTGCCAAAATAGCAAGAAACTGATCTGCGTCCATTCTAATGCAGAGTTCCTTCTCTGTAAAAACAGACGCAAAGTTCGTAATGCAGGACGTCAGGATCTCATCTGCACGAGAATGTCCGTATGCTTCATTGATATACCGAAAATTCACAATATCAAACCGGTAAATTACAAACGGCGTCTCTTTGAATACCGCCATAATATGAGAAGCAAACTCTTTAAAATAATTGATATTTTTCCCTTTTGTCACGGGATCCTCATAGGCAAGTTTTTCGATCGTGATATTGGCCCGCTTGGATGCCGCCCATACATAGACAATGATGGCAATCATCAGCACTACAATGATGATACAGGACAATACGCTCCTAAAAAGAAGCGGCTGTACCTTGTTATCCACCAGATTGTCGTTATAACAACTGATAAAAAACAGGCTGGGAACTGATCTCAACGGATAATACGAAATCTGCAGACTCTCTGCGCTTCTCGTTTTAATAGATACAAATCCCGCATTATTTTCCTTGTAAGCATTGGTCAATGCCTGAACAGCTCTCTTACTCTCTTCCCTTCCGTCAGAATACTCCAGCATGGAAAGGCAAAAATCCTCGGATGCTTCCGATATAAATATCGCATCACTGCTCCTTGACAGGATGATACCGCTCCGATCCGTCAGGTAGCATTCTCCCATTTCTTTCTGATAATTAAATTCACCGCCCTCAAAAATATCCTCGATTTTCATTGTTGCCGCAAGATATCCATAAGATCTGTCTCCCAAATATACAGGGACTGCGATCAAAATATGCTGCATTCCATCCTCCGCCGACACCGTCACACCGGTATAGGTTCCATCCGATGTTTTCAGATTATCCTGCAGTTCTTGCAGCGAATCCCCGATCGAGCTGGCGGAATACTCTGCATAGTTATAATAAACTTTATCGTTATTCCCCACAAACGCCAATGACTCCAACATACTGAAGCGTTCATAATGATTCAACACCCTGTAGATCTCTGCCTTATTATGGGAAGCGGCCGGGCTGCCCATCACCCCTGCCGCAGACTCTACTACTTCAATACCGCTTCTGATCGTGGCATCCAGCTTTTCGCCGGAACTGATATGGTGTGCCTGAAAATCCTCTGATATCTCGTCACTGTAGGTTGAACGAAGTGTTGATACCAAAGCAATGCAAACCGCAAGGCATATAATCAAAATGACCATGCCTATCACCAATATCTTCATGATTGGCTGCTTCTTTTCTCCAAACCCTTCCCGCATGTATGATCCCTTTCTTTCTAATGATTGATCTTTGAAATATCTATCAACGTCAGTTCCCTTTGTTTTTCTTTTGCTTCTAAGCTGGTCAAAAGCGCCTTTGCCGTATCCAGACTGGTCAGACAGGTGATACCCGTCTCAATCGCCGTCCGCCGGATCAGAAATCCATCCCTCGATTTATCCCTTCCCTGCGTAGGTGTGTCGATCACCAGATCGATCCTGTGACCTAGGATCAGGTCCATCACGGTCGGTGACTCCTGCTGAATCTTATTGACCTTTCTAGCATTGACGCCAGCCTCCCTTAATGCAGCCGCCGTACTTCTTGTGGCATAAATGGTATATCCTAACTGTTCAAACCGCCTGCCGATCCCGATTGCCTCGCCTTTATCTGCATCTTTTACGGTGATAATCACCTGCTTATGCTTCGGCAGATCGATACCCGCGCCGATAAATGCTTTATAAAGAGCTTCATTAAATTCCTTTGCAATTCCAAGACATTCTCCGGTTGATTTCATCTCCGGGCCCAAACTGATCTCTGCTCCCCGGATCTTTTCAAAGGAGAAAACCGGCATTTTGATCGCCATATAACCGGCATCTTTCTGTAGTCCCGGCTCATAGCCAAGTTCTCTGATGGTTTTCCCCAAGATCACATCTACTGCCAGCTCTACAATCGGAATTCCGGTTACCTTGCTAATATAAGGAACGGTTCTGGAAGATCTGGGATTTACTTCGATCACATATACTTCATCATTCATTGCAATAAACTGGATATTGATCAGCCCCTTCACATGAAGCGCCTTTGCCAGCCTTGCGGAATATTCCGCAATCGTTTCTTTCACCTGATCGCCTATCGTATGTGCAGGATAGACCGAGATACTGTCTCCGGAATGTACGCCGGTACGCTCTACATGTTCCATGATACCGGGAATCAGGACATCGGTTCCGTCACATACGGCATCCACCTCCAGCTCTTTTCCCATCAGATATTTATCTATTAAGATCGGATGCTCCTGCGTATAACGATTGATCACCGTCATAAATTCCTCGATCTCCTGATCGGAAATTGCAATCTGCATCCCCTGACCACCAAGTACATAGGAAGGCCTTACCAGTACCGGATAACCCAGTCTGTTTGCCACCGCCTTCGCTTCCTCAGCCGTATATACCGTTCCCCCCGCGGCTCTTGGAATCTCCGTTTCCTCCAGAATCTTATCAAATAATTCCCGGTCCTCCGCCGCGTCCACATCCTCCGCCTTCGTTCCCAGGATCGGTACGCCCATCTCCATCAGGCTCTTTGTCAGCTTGATCGCCGTCTGTCCGCCAAACTGCACCACTGCACCGTCTGGCTTTTCCAAATCTACAATATTCTCTACATCCTCCGGAGTTAACGGTTCAAAATACAGCTTATCGGCTATATCAAAATCCGTGCTGACCGTCTCCGGATTGTTATTGACGATGATCGTCTCATAACCCGCTTTAGCAAACGCCCATGTGGCATGCACCGAGCAGTAGTCAAACTCCACGCCCTGGCCAATACGGATCGGACCGGAACCAAGCACCAGAACCTTCTTTTTCATTTCCTTGGAGGTTATGATTGCCTCATTCTCTCCATCAAAGCAGGAGTAATAATACGGTGTTGCAGCCTCAAACTCTGCGGCGCAGGTGTCCACCATCTTAAAGGAGGCCTGAATGCCCTGTTCCCTGCGTAGCTGCTTAATCTGCATTTCCGTCTTGCCGGAAAGTTCTGCGATCACACAATCCGGAAACTCCATGCGCTTTGCTTCCTTTAAAAGCTCCTCCGTCAACGGTTCTGTCTCCAACCGGTGTTCCATCTGTGTCAAAATCGCAATCTTATCAATGAACCAGAGATCGATCTTTGTCACATCATGGAGCATCTCCTGGCTTACACCCTTTCTAAGCGCTTCCGCAATAATATAGATCCTTAGATCATCAATGATCTCTAAGCGCTCCAGAAGTTCCTCCTGGGTCATAGAACTAAAATCATAACTTCTGAGCGATTCCGTATGCTGCTCCAGAGAACGGAGCGCTTTCATCAGTGCACCCTCAAAATTCGTACAGATACTCATGACCTCTCCGGTGGCTTTCATCTGAGTCGTCAATGTCCTTCTTGCCGTAAGAAATTTATCAAAGGGCAGCCTTGGAATCTTTACTACGCAATAGTCCAGCGCCGGCTCAAAGCTGGCATAGGTCTTTTTCGTCACTGCATTTTTAATCTCATCCAGCGTATATCCAAGTGCGATCTTTGCCGCCACTTTCGCAATCGGATAGCCGGTCGCCTTGGATGCCAGTGCGGAGGATCGACTGACCCTGGGATTTACCTCAATCACACAGTATTCAAAACTTTCCGGATGTAACGCAAACTGCACATTGCATCCTCCCGTAATATCCAGGGCGCTGATAATATTCAATGCTGCTGTACGCAGCATCTGATATTCCTTGTCTCCAAGGGTCTGGGAAGGCGCGACTACGATACTGTCTCCGGTATGTACCCCCACCGGATCAAGATTTTCCATATTACAGACCGTAATCACATTGCCAGCGCTGTCACGCATCACCTCATACTCGATCTCTTTCCATCCTGCGATGCAGCGTTCCACCAAAACCTGCCCCACACGGGAAAGCCGAAGACCATTTTCCAGAATTTCTTCCAGCTGCATTTGATCGTGGGCTATACCGCCGCCACTGCCGCCCAGCGTATATGCGGGACGCAGAACCACCGGATAACCAATGGTATTCGTAAATGCAATGCCCTCCTCTATGGATTCCACCACTTTGGACGGGGCACATGGTTCCCCGATGGCTTCCATGGTATCCTTAAATGCCTGTCTATCCTCTGCCTTCCGAATCGTCTCCGCTGTCGTCCCAAGCAGCTTTACATGATGACTTGCGAGAAATCCCGATTCCTCCAGTTCCATTCCCAGATTAAGTCCTGCCTGACCGCCCATATTCGGCAGAATACTATCCGGCTTTTCTTTTTCAATCAGCTGCTCCAGCACTTCTGCAGTCAACGGTTCTATATAAACGCGGTCTGCAATATCCCCATCAGTCATGATCGTCGCAGGATTGGAATTGACCAGCACGACCTCGACGCCTTCTTCCCTTAAAGAACGGCATGCCTGTGTCCCTGCATAATCAAATTCTGCCGCCTGACCAATCACGATCGGACCTGAGCCGATGACCAACACTTTCTTTACGTCCGGATTTTTAGGCATCTTTCGCCACCTCCATCATAGAGATAAAACGGTCAAACAGATAGCCGGAATCCTGTGGTCCCGGACATGCTTCCGGATGGAATTGTACCGTAAAAATATTCTTCCCCTGATACGAAAGCCCTTCATTGGTGCCATCATTGACATTCACAAATGCCGGCACTGCGATCTTTTGATCCAAATGCTCCACGTCCACCACATAACCATGATTCTGGGATGAAATATATACTCTGCCCGTCTCCAGGTCCTTTACCGGATGATTGCCACCGCGATGACCATATTTCATCTTATAGGTATCCGCCCCTGCTGCCAGAGCCATCAACTGATGTCCCAGACAGATCGCAAAGATCGGCACGTCTGCATCATACAGCTTTTTGATCTCTTTGATCGCTTCCTCGCACTCCTTAGGATCTCCTGGTCCATTGCTTAACATGATCCCGTCCGGTTTTTCCTTCAGGATCTCCTCCGCTTTGGTAAAGGCGGGATAAACAGTCACATCACAGCCTCTTTTCTGCAGGGATCTTATAATATTATTCTTTTCCCCAAAATCCAGCAGAGCCACCCGTTTCCCGGCGCCATTCAATTTTCTGATCATGGATGGTGCTTTCTTTTCCTCCATCCTGCTGATATCGCTTCCGGTTACCGGTCCGTTGTCCTCCAGACACTTACTCCCTGAAATCGTATATTTCTTCTGACAGGTAACTCTGTCTACCACTCCCGTCACCCGGTATTCCTTGAGCCGCGCAAGCACGTCCGACAAATCATATGACTCGTCAACTGTGATCATACCGTTCATCGTTCCCCTGTCTCTCAGGCGTTTTGTCAATGCTCTGGTATCGATCCCTTCAATCCCAGAGATATCATGTTTCACCAAAAAATCTTGGAGATACATATTGCTTCGAAAGTTGCTTGGTTTTCTTGAGAGTTCTCTTACAATGAAACCATCCAGCCATGGTCTGGCAGATTCCATGTCCTCCATACATATCCCATAGTTGCCGATCAGCGGATAGGTCATACATACCGCCTGTCCGGCATAGGAAGGATCAGTTAATACTTCAAGATAGCCCGCCATGGATGTGTTGAACACGATCTCACTGATCACCTCTTTACACGCGCCGATGGCTTTCCCCTGAAATACAGTTCCATCCTCCAATATCAAAAATGCTTTCATCCTCTGCCTCCTGTAAGAAGGACCCCCTTTGCACAGTTGTTAAAAGTATATCACAAATTACCGTATGCTTCAAGACACAAACAGCAAACCTGAGGAAGCACTGATGAAATCACCGCTCTCCTAATTTACTTTAAATTTACTTTAAAATTTTGTGAAATACTTGCAATCGACATAGATACCATATAAAATAACATATTAATAAGCATGAAAGGACGAATATCTCATTGCAGAATAAAACAGACCTTATCCGAAAGGAAGTAAAAAAAGTTATACAGGGTAAAGATGACGTGATCCGCCTTACGCTCTGTGCCATCTTGGCAGGCGGCCACGTATTGTTGGAGGACATCCCCGGGGTTGGGAAGACGACGCTTGCCATGTCCATTGCAAGAGCGCTCTCCCTTTCTTACAAGAGGATGCAGTTTACGCCGGATGTTCTGCCCAGTGATCTGATTGGATATAACCTTTATGATAAATCAACCAACTCCTTTCATTTCCAGGAAGGCAGCGTCTATACCAACCTATTCCTTGCCGATGAGATCAACCGCACCTCACCGAAGACACAATCTGCGCTCTTAGAGGTTATGGAGGAGGGACAGGCAACCGTAGAAGGCGTCACCAGAACGCTTCCAAAACCATTCTTTGTTATTGCCACGGAGAATCCTTTTGGTTCTTCCGGCACACAACGGCTCCCGGAATCACAACTTGACCGTTTTATGATCTGCCTTTCCATCGGATATCCTGATTCTGAAAATGCAGTCAGTATTTTAAAAGGCAACTCCTCTGCCAATATCGCACAGGTAGAACAGGTAGTCAACGCCGAAGAACTTTTAGAGATGCAGAAACAGGTGGAGAACTTATATGTTGACGAATCCCTCTACGACTATATTGTAGATCTGACCGAAAGTACAAGAAATCCCGAATTTTTTGCCCTGGGTTTAAGTCCCCGCGGCAGCATTGCCTTATTAAAAATGTCAAAAGCTCACGCTTATATGCGCGGCAGGGATTTTCTTCTTCCGGAGGATATTCACGATGTTTTTCACTGCGTAGCTTCCCACCGTGTCAAACTTTCCGCCAAGTCCAAAGCTTCCGGACAATCCGTGGAGAACACGCTTTCAAACGTATTAAAACAGGTAGCAATTCCTAAGATCAGTTAGCGAGGTCCGATCATGCAGAAAACAAACTATCCTTATCGAATCACTTATGCGCTTATGATCCTGTTTTTTCTGTTCGGAACGATCTTTTACCGTCAGTCTTTTCTTGCCATTTTACTGATTCTGCTCATCATACTACCCGTCATTTCTATTACTCTGGCTTATCACGCCTTTGAACGGTTTGATTTTCTCCTGTCCGCTCCTGTAACTACCGTCTCCATGCCGGAAAACCCAATCATCCTACTCACCGTTAAAAATCCAACCTTTTTCCCTTTCCTGAACTGCGAGCTTTCCTTTCAATTTCAAAATATGTATTTTCCAAGCGGTCTGAAAAATACGATCGCGCTGCCCATGGAAGCGCGCAAAACATGGACCCTGCGCTTTCCTTTTGCCGTATCCCAGCCGGGCATGATCCTGTTTTCTTTGGATGACGTAAAATTAACAGATTTTCTACATTTTTATACATTTCATAAGAGTCTAAATAAAGGGTTGCAGATTCCGGTTCTGCCCAGAGAAATACCGGTCTCCTTTGTCCCCGCTGCCATGCACACCGAAGCCGAGGATAGCGAATTTTATGATCCTGCGGGCTCACTCTCCACAGATATCAGGGAAGTCAGAGAGTATATCCCCGGAGACCGGATGCAGGATATGCACTGGAAACTCAGCGCAAGGATGGACGATCTTCTGGTCAAGCAGTATGAACGCTCCCTTGACGATTCCCTGCTGTTTCTGCCGGAATTATATAAAGAAGAGATTGCTGATACCCTGCAGACCCTGTATGCAGTATCCATGAAACTGATCCGTCAGAAAGAAGTATTTCGTATCGCCTTATTTCATACAGATGTGATGGAATTTAGTCAGGCTGTCATCCACGACCCGGAAGATCTGCTGCAGGCATTTCTGACTCTGTACTATCAGAAACCATATGACACTCCTGACCTTGCGCGCTCCACCTATCAGTCTGTCTTCCCTCTTTATGGCGCATTTTATCAGATCCATGGCAACGCCATCGACCTGACGGAAGCCGCCTGATATCATAGCAAGAAAGGAACGGCATATGAACCAGAATCTGACCTATAAATCATCAACAGAATATTTGAAGTTAAAGAAAAGGATACTGATCCTTTTCCTCGTCTGGCTTGTCGCCGTGTTCATATTCATCTGCCGCTATGCCGTTCACTCCTTTCAATGGGATACCATGCCTTTACTCGTTCTGATTTCTTTTTCAGGCATCTATCTGTTCTTTTATTATTTGTATCAGAAGAAACAAAGTAAGGAAGCCTATGCCATCGCATGCTTAAACAAAAACCATGGTATTTCTCTGGAAGATATTCAAACAGACGTCCCCGTCAACCGGTTCTTTTTATGTTTTATCAGAGGCATCCTGATCTTTATGGCTTCCTTTGGAACCATTACAGGGCTGGTCACTGCTTTTGAACTTTCTTTTCACTGGGTCGGTGTAACCCTCGGCATCCTGATCGTATCCATGCTGGCTGCTTTCCTGTATTACAACAAGTTTAGCTTTTATGCAGGTTACGTAGCCATCTTTATTCTTTTTACAATATTTGCTTTTTCACTGTATCCCTATATTAATAGTGGTTTTCAGGGATTTATCAATACTGTTTTTCAAAAATACAGTGATTTCTTTTATCTCAGCTCCGTACGCGAAGCCAACGAGCTGATCGCTAACCGTTATCTGACCGTCAGTATCACTATGGTATTTGTGGGGTTGATGATGGCGATTCTGTTAAATATTACTATTTCTGCACATATGAACCTGATCGAAACTTTTTTGATCACTTTTTTGCCACTGCAGATCGCTCTTTATATCGACCGTCTTCCGGCGCTCCCTTATCTCGCCATGCTTCTTGCAGTATATATTACGGTGGGTATTCTGGGTCGGAGCGGTCATTATCATATGTCCCTAAATATGAAAAAAGAACCATTTTTCAGCCGCAGGCTGAAAAAGCAGACGACACAATATTCCTATCAGTCCAGCAGCCGGGGAATCCTTATGCTTTCTATCTACAGTATCGCTTTTTGCATAGTGTTTCTCCTGCTCTGTAACAGTCTCTTTTTTCATGGTTTATCCAGTAGGGAAATTTCCAATCAATTGAAAAACACCACCGATTCCTATGTAAAAATCCTTGTCCAAAACGGCACATGGGGATTCTTTGACCGATATGACTCTACCGGAGGTCTGAACAACGGAAGACTCGGCGGCGCCAGCAGCGTAAACCCGGATTACCAGACCGATCTGGAAGTAACCTATGTCCCGTATTCCACGGATACATTATATCTGAAAAGATATATCGGCGTTCATTACAATAATAATTTATTTGCACCCGATTATGATCTTCCACAGTCCATTCCCATGAGCGGCTCCCTGACCGATGAGAATTTTGCTAAAATGGAGATCCGTATCGTTGATCCCGATGTAAACATGCCCCATTATCCATACGATACGATACACGCGTCTAATGAGACGGTTTCCAGCAACCTTTCTGAATATTCCTTTATGGACGAACCCGAAACCACTCTGCCCTTTATGGAATCAGAAGCTTATACAGAAGCCTTTCAATTATGGAACGATACACTGGCGGATTATGAAAATGCTCCGGTACAGGACGATGTCTGGACTTATGAGGTTTTATATGCCCCCTACCAAGTCCTCATCAACTATCCATCCAATCCTGCGATTACAGATGAATATGAGGCCATGGTCTATGAAAACTATCTGGAGGTTCCGGAATATTTAGATGAAGTCATGGAAGATTTCTGCGCGGAAGCCGGTCTGACCGCAATCCTTCAGGAAGCTGACAATGCAGCTACCTATGAGGAGCAACAGCAGAATCGTCTAAGGATCGCCGGTGTTTTAAAAATGTATTTTACAAGGGAATTTCCTTATACGATGTCGCCCGGAACAACGCCAAGAGATCGTGATACAATCGAATATTTCCTGACGGAACAGCGTCGCGGCTTTTGCGCCCATTTTGCGTCCTCTGCCACGCTTCTCCTTAGACATATGGGGATCCCTGCCCGTTATGTGGAAGGTTACTGCATCCAGATAGACGATCTGACGGAAGCGGAAGCAATCTCCAACGATATTTCCGGCTGGTATATCGGAGATTACGCCTTAAACGAAACCGGCCTCGTTACCGTAAATGTAACGGACGGTTCCTCTCATGCATGGGTAGAAATCTATCTGGACGGTTATGGCTGGATCCCCTATGAAATGACGCCGCCCGCATTCGGAGATACCATCGACGAAATCGGGATCATGGCAATCTTTTCCGGACTGTTTACACCGGTCCAGAGACTTGCCTCAGGTGCTAATAACCTTACGGAAGGCGCCGGCAACTTTAATTTTCCCACTTTCTCTTTCATGTCCTCTATTGATTTTGTGACAACCCCTCTGCTGATCCTGCTGGCGGCGGTTTGTCTGATCATTTTGTTTATGATCCTGCGCCGTCCAATCCACCAGCAATATATGCTGTTTCATGCTTTGCGGCAAAAGGATTATTCTACCGCTGTGATTCTTTCCTATCAGGAGCTCGTCCAAAAGCTTCAGAAAAAACTGCTGATCACAGATCCGCATCCTGTTATCCGGGATGTGGGAAGCTTCTTAAAACAGGCCGCAGCCAGTGAAGCACAATCATCCGGCTCCAAATCAGGCACCTCTATTGACTGCAGTTTCATCGAAGAATGGACACGCCTGACCGAAAAAGCTGCATACAGCCCGAATCCGACAACACAGTCTCAGTACGAGCAGTACCGCAGCTTCCTTAAAAATTTAAAATTTTAATTGCCTAACAATTTTTTCTTATTCATTAGGTAATAGATTATTCCAATCAGATCAGCAAGCAGCCAGCCAATCGGTATCGACCACCATATTCCCACAACGCCGATGGCTGGAACCGCAGAAAGCAAATATGACAGCAGCACTCTGGTTCCAAGGGAAAAGATCGTAAGCACCACCGACATATATGGTCTGCCCAACGCCCGATAAAACCCGTACAACAGGAAAAGACACCCGATTCCAAAGTAAAATGCACCTTCAATACGCAGATAACGCACACCTTCGGCAACGATCACCATTTCTTCCGCCTTAACAAAGATAAGCATCAGCGGACGCGCAAATATGTATACGGCAGTGGATACCACAGCGCAAAATATCATTGATACAGCAGCTGCGCCCTTCAAACCTCTGCGGATGCGTTCTGGTTTCTTTGCGCCGTAATTCTGTGCAATAAATGTGGAAAACGCATTCCCGAAATCCTGCACCGGCATATACGCGAAGGCGTCAATCTTTACAGCCGCGGCAAATGCCGCCATAACCTGTTCACCGAAGCTGTTGACGATCCCCTGCACCAACAGTATCCCCAGATTCATCACGGATTGCTGTACGCACGTCAATACGGAGAAACCAGCGATATCTTGTATGCACCGTCGGCTGATATGAATTTCCCCTTTTTTGAATTTCAGATACGGGACACATTTTAGAGAATATATGGCAATCCCAATCCCAGAAATAAACTGAGCTATTACGGTAGCCTCCGCCGCGCCTGCCACCCCTCTCTCCAAACCGACCACAAACCAGATATCCAATCCAATATTCAACACCGCTGAGACAGCAAGAAACACAAGCGGCACAAGGGAATTCCCAACCGATCTTAACAATGATGCAAAATAGTTATACAGGAACACCGCAAATATTCCACAGAAGATCACCGAAAGGTAGTCCCGCATATACGTCCAAACTTTGGGAGGTATATTCATCAATATCTCCACCTTGTCCAAAAGAATATACGTTGCTATATTAAGAAGGATCGTCAGCAGCAGGATCAGAAGAAAGGACGCACATATCCCATCCCTTAATCCCTTTTCGTCCCCTTCTCCGAAACGGATGGAAAAAAACGCTCCGCTGCCCATACATAGTCCCAGTAATATTGAAGTCAAAAATGTCATAAGCGTAAAGGATGACCCTACCGCCGCCAAAGCGTCAGGGCCAAGGACCTTACCCACGATCAGTGTATCTGCAATATTGTAGAATTGCTGCAAAAGATTGCCAAGCATCATCGGAGCCGCAAAAGCCAGCATTGACTTCATAATGGGCCCCTTCGTCATGTCCGTTTGCATACAGCCAAATTCCTTTCATAGACATCGCTTCTAACATGGATTTACCAAATTTAATCAGTCATGATTGTACAAAAAAGCTACATTCTCTGTGCATTTGCACTAGAAATGTAGCTTTCAACATGATGCAGGAAAAGGGACTTGAACCCTCATGATATTGCTATCACACGGACCTGAACCGTGCGCGTCTGCCAATTCCGCCATTCCTGCGAACAAATGCTATTTTAACTTTTTTTTTTAATTCTGTCAAGATGTTTTTGGGTCTTTTCTCTACAAAACAAATCTTTCTGTCTTTTCACTCTGTTTATCGGGCGCGTGATTTACTTTTCGCCGACCTTTGCCCGCCCCCCCCCCCCCCCTCTGTTGGGAGCTGTTTCCACCTAGAGATCATTGCAGGAACCATCGCCCTAGGGAGACTGCGGGGAACCCCACAC
>CAMWHY010000060.1 GCA_947174185.1 uncultured Lachnospiraceae bacterium
ACCTTTGAGTGTATGTCGACATCTGACCGCGAATCGGATCTTCAACTGCATGTAAAGTTGTTTCAGCCGGATATCTTTGTCTTTTGTCCTAAAGAGGAGACGAAAGAACGGATGCAGCGTATCAGCGAAGCGAGATATAAAGCGGAAAAAGAAGTTATGATGGTAGTGATAGGGGATTCCGCGGATGTGCAGAATTTTATCTCAGCCTGCAAAGGCGCTGTGGATTTGACGCTTCACAAACCGATCTCTATCAGAAAGGTACAGGAGGAGATCCTGTCGATCATACAGGCAAAGGAAAGAAAGGCTGCAGAAAAAGCAGCGATGGAGGCGCAGGCGGCAGAGGAAGCAAGGCTGGCGATGGAAGCGCAGGAGCAGGAAGGTGCGGAAAATAGTGGTATGAAGCATGTTCTGGTCATAGACGATGATCC
Source organism: uncultured Lachnospiraceae bacterium (assembly GCA_947174185.1). Classification (GTDB taxonomy): domain Bacteria; phylum Bacillota; class Clostridia; order Lachnospirales; family Lachnospiraceae; genus NK4A136. Next base: position 429 of record CAMWHY010000060.1, read on the forward strand.
GGTGATGCTCAAGACGATCAAGCGGTATCTGGGAGAAGAATATAACGTAGCTACCGCATTAGCGGGAAAGATAGCATTGAAATTTCTGGAGAAAAGAACAACGGATGTTATTCTGCTGGATTACGAAATGCCGTCCATGAACGGGCCTGAGGTGCTGGATATTCTCAGGGCAAATGAAAAGACAAAGAATATTCCGGTTATTTTCCTGACCGGCGTGAATGAGGTCGATAAGATACAGAAGGTATTGGCCATGAAGCCGCAGGGGTATATGTTGAAACCGGTAAACAATGAAGAACTTCACCGTACCCTGGAGAAGATATTAAATTGAAAAATCTTTGATTTTCAATTACGATTTTGTGCCTGCGGCGTTTTACATTTTATTTTGTCTGCCAGAGGCGGCATGGGGATTATAATAAGACGCAGAACAGACTACATAGAGGGGATAATGTTCCGGAGATGAATACAACAGTTTCATTAGATAAGCTTCGATTGACAGAACTGATTGAAGTGGAGATATTGCAGAAGATGCAGGACGCTTTTGCAAAAATGACGGGGATGGCAGCGCTGACAACTGATGAAAATGGTGCTGCTATTACGGAAGGAACGAATTTTTCCACTTTTTGCACCGATTATTGCAGGAAATCGGCAGTGGGGGTAAAACGGTGCGAGGAGTGCGATAAAAAGGGCGCCTTGATGGCGTTGGAGAAAAAGGGACCTGTAGCCTATTACTGCCATGCGGGGTTGATTGATTTTGCAGCGCCGATCATGCTGAATGGAACAATGATCGGCGGCTTTATCGGTGGACAGGTGCTGACGCAAAAGCCGAGCCATGAGACCATGAGGAAGATTGCGGCGGAAATCAAGGTAGATCCCGAGGGTTTTTTGATGGCGGCAGATGAGACCAATATCGTGGAAAGGGAGAGGATCGAAAAGGCGACAGAAGCCATCTATGAATTTGCGGAAATTCTTACCGATATGGCATATAAGGCATATGTGTCCCGGCAGCTCAGCAAGGAAGCCATGCAGGCAGCCTCTTTAAAGGCCGACTTTCTTGCCAATACAAGCCATGAGATCAGGACGCCGATGAATGCGATTGTCGGTATGGCGCAGCTTGCGCTTAGGGAGCAGCTTCCGAATACGGCAAGGGAATATATCAATCAGATCGTAAGCTCCAGTCAGATCCTGCTTACGATCATTAATGATATCCTTGATTTTTCCAAGATCGAATCAGGAAAGATGACGATCACAGAGGATGTCTATTCACCGGTTTCAATGCTGCGGGATATCGTCAATATTATCATTACAAGAATCGGCGATAAGGATGTGGAATTGCTGATTGATATCGAGCCGACGATTCCGAAAGAATTGCTGGGTGATAGCGTAAGACTACAGCAGATCATAGTTAATCTTGCCAATAATGCAGTAAAATTTACAAAGAATGGCAAGGTTGTAATCAGCATGCATTATCAGAGGAAGTCAAAAGACGAGATCCTGTTACAGTGTTCCGTTGAGGATACGGGAATGGGAATTAAAAAGGAAGATTTTGATAAACTCTTTGAATCTTTTCAACAGTTGGACAGCAAACGAAACCGGGGCGTGGAAGGAACGGGTCTGGGTCTTGTTATTGTACGTAATCTTTTAGAGCTGATGAATGGCAGGCTGTCTGTGGAAAGTGAATATGGAATGGGCAGTATCTTTTTCTTTGAACTGCCGCAGAAAATTATTACGGATGAACCAAGTATTGATTATCATTGCGATCAGACGGGGGTCGCTGCTCTGATCAGCAATTCTTATGTCCGGGATCAGTTGAAAAAGGATGTAGAACGTTATGGAGCATTATTTTTCGAAGAGTCCTCCCCGGAAAAGATTATGCAGCTTTCAGAAATGGGAAAGATTCATTTCTTATTTATTGAACGGATGGCTTTGACACAGGAGATCGAAGACCTGCTTTCCAGGCAGCCCGATCTGACAGTTGTGCTGATATCATCAATGCAGGGAATGCAGAATGGTATGTGGGACAATTTTGTGCAGATCAAAAAACCTATTCATGCAGCCAATCTTGTCCGGATTTTTGAGCATGAAGATATCCATATGTCGTCTGCTGCTTCTAACGGAGATCTTATCTCCTTTATTGCGCCAGAAGCAGAGGTTTTGATTGTGGATGATAATGCGATCAATCTGACTGTTGCGGAGGGGCTTCTGGAACCGCTGCAGATGAAGATCGACAGGGCGCTCAGCGGAAAAGAGGCGATCGATATGGTCTCAAATAAGCATTACGATATCATTCTGATGGATCATATGATGCCGGAAATCGATGGCGTGGAAACGACGCATATTATCAGGAGTTTCCATCCGGAATATGATGATGTCCCGATCATTGCCCTGACAGCGAACGCGCTTGCGGAGAAGCAGGCGATGTTTATCAAGGAGGGAATGAATGATTTTATTGCAAAGCCTATCGAGATGCCGGTTATCTTAGATAAGCTGAAAAAATGGCTTCCGGCGGGGAAGGTGGTCAGCATACAGACGGAAAATGCTGGTGGCAGTGCAGCAAATATGGCGCTTCCGTCTGCAAAGAAAGAGAAAGTGTCTGTTATTACCGTTGAAGGGCTTGACACAGGATATGCACTGGAACTTCTGGGGTCTGAAAAATTATTCTGGGCAGTTTTAAAGGATTATTATCATGCGCTTCCCAAGAAGATGGATCGGATCGACGAATATGAAAAAAAGGAGCAATGGAAGGAATATACGATCGAGGTGCACGCGTTAAAAAGCACATCCAGACAGGTTGGAGCGATAAAACTTTCGGAACGCGCAGAAAATCTGGAGGATGCCGGCAATCGAAACGATGGAGACATGATCCATGCGTTGACGGGGGAATTGCTGCTGCAGTGCAGATATTATCAGGAGATATTAAAACCGTATTTTCCGGAGGAAGATAGGACCGCAGATCATGGAAAGATCACGGAGGAAGTGCTTAGGGAAGCATTTGCAAAGATTAGGGAGGCGCTGGAAGAACTGGATATGGATACAGCAGGTGAAATGGTGCTGAAGCTTGCAGAATATTCCTATGACGAATGGCAGGAAAAATTGTTGATGGAGATTGAAAATGCGGTAGAGAACATGGATGTGGAACAGTGTGAAGAGATCATAGAGAAGTGGGAGGACGGGCTTAAAATGTAAGGGCGCAAAACAGCGCAGAAATGAGGTGCCATATGGGGAATTATCAGCAGCTATCCGAACAACTACAGGAACGGATCAAAGAGGACAGGAAAGCTCATAGGAACAATCCATATGCTTTTCAAAACGAGGATGTGTTAAGACGCAGTATGGATCACGATCAGGCATCGCTCTGGCGTCCTGCGTTTGTAAGGGATTGTGAGAAGATCATGAATATTCCCTACTACAATCGATATGGAGATAAGACGCAGGTGTTTTCTCTGTATCGGAATGATGATATTACAAGACGTCTGACCCATGTGCAGCTGGTATCTCGGACTGCCAGAAATATTGGGCAGATGCTGGGGCTGAACCTTGACTTGATCGAAGCGATCTCCCTGGGGCATGATATCGGTCATACGCCCTTTGGACACGCGGGAGAACGCAAGTTGGACGAGCTTTACTCCGGCAGGACAGGGCGTCATTTTTCTCATAATATCCATAGCGCGAGGGTACTGGATACGATCTTTCCGGTCAATCTCAGTCTGCAGACTCTGGATGGCATCATCTGCCATAATGGTGAACTGGAACTGGAAAAATACGAACCGTCTGCTTATAGGGACTTTGCGGTGTTTGACCGAAAGATGGAGGAATGCTATCAGGATACGGACGCCTGCAAAAGACTTGTGCCCGCAACGCTGGAGGCATGCGTTATGAGGGTGTCTGATATCATTGCTTATCTGGGCAAGGACAGGCAGGACGCTATGAAACTGGGATTGCTGCAGGACGATTCGGAATTTACGGATCATGAGATGGGAAAGAGCAATGCGGAGATCATCCACAATATGACGGTCAATATCATAGAGTGCAGTTATGGAAAGCCGTATTTGAAGATGGATCCGCAATATTATGAGGCGTTTTCCAGAGCTAAGAAGGAGAATTATCAAAGAATCTATGGGCATGATGTGAACACCAGAGTATTTGACGAACAGATCTTTCCGATGTTTGAAGCAGTATATGAGAAACTTTTGAAAGATATGAGGCAGCATGATCCGGAGTCAGTCATCTATAGGCACCATATTGATTATATCAGGAGTTATACCAGGTATTATAGCAGGAAATGCGATTATGAGGCGCAGGAAGCCAATGCCATTGTTGTGGATTATATGGCAAGTATGACGGATGATTATTTTATTGACCTGTATGAGTATCTGTTCCCGAAGGGGAAGTATAAAGTGAAATACAGAGGATATTTTGAATAGGCGGTATGAAAATAATTTTCTTTGAAATACTAAAGTAGATCAACCGGAATTTATATCGTTTCGCAATCACTTATAACAAACAAAAAATTACCTAATGTATAACAAAGAAAGGAAAGAAAAATGGCAGAGATGACGATCACAGAAGCAAATTTTGAGAAGGAGGTATTAGAGTCCGATTTACCGGTATTGGTAGATTTCTGGGCGGACTGGTGCGGACCCTGTAAGATGCTTTCACCGATCATTGCAGATATAGCGAAGGAATATGAGGGCAAGGTAAAGGTTGGAAAGGTCAATATTGATGAGGAGCAGGGACTGGCAATGAAATATCGTGTCGCAAGCATACCGACTCTTGTGCTTTTTAAAGACGGGAAGGCCGAAAAGCGTTCTGTCGGAGCAGTGCCGAAGAGTCAGATTGAGGCGATGCTGTAGATCGTGTCCGTTTTTAAAGATTTTGTGAATTGGACGTTCTTGATTTGACGGAAAAGAAAAAATCCGTTATCATATAACAAGTTGATTTTTTAGAAGAAAATAAGAAATAGGAGGAATTTAGATGGCGGAATACGGGGATTTAACGAAATACACAAAGAATATCATTGATATCTGTAGAAGCAATGATTATATACCGGCAGAATTATTTGATGAACTTGGTGTGAAACGGGGGCTTCGGGATAAAGATGGCAACGGTGTATTGACGGGACTTACGAATATCTCAAGGATCGATGCATTTAAATTTGAGAATGGTAAGAAGATCCCCTGTGATGGCAGTCTATGGTATCGCGGTTATAATGTGATAGACCTGATCAATAGTTTTGAAGGTAAGCGGTATGGGTTTGAGGAGATCGCGTATCTGTTGTTATTGGGCGAGTTTCCGGAGGCAAAGAGTCTGAAGGAGTTTAAAGAGATGCTTGCTGCGTGCAGGCAGCTTCCTACCAATTTTACGAGGGATGTTATTATGAAGGCGCCCAGTAAGGATCTGATGAACTCGCTGACCAGAAGTGTGCTGACGCTGGCATCTTATGATGAGACGATTACGGATACGTCCTTAGACCGCATCTTAGAACAGTGCGTTAAGCTGATCAGTGTGTTCCCGATGCTTTCCGTATACAGTTATCATTCTTATAACCATTATCTTTGCGATGAGAGCTTATATATCCACAGACCGCAGGATGATCTTTCGACAGCGGAGAATATCCTGCTGATGCTTCGACCGGATAAAAAATATACGGAGCTGGAAGCAAAGGTGCTGGATATCGCACTGGTATTACATATGGAGCATGGCGGCGGGAATAATTCCACATTTACGACGCGTGTTGTTACATCTTCAGGATCAGATACTTACTCAGTTATTGCAGCGGCGCTGTCTTCCCTGAAGGGAGCAAAGCATGGAGGAGCAAATATTAAAGTGGTAGAGATGATGGAGGATATTCGCAGCCACGTATCTGATTGGAATGATGAAGAACAGGTTAAGAGATATTTGGAAAAACTTGTCGATAAAGAGGCGTTTGACCGTAAGGGACTGATCTATGGTATGGGGCATGCGGTATATTCCCTTTCCGATCCGCGGGCAAGGGTATTTAAGACCTTTGTGGAGAAGCTGGCAGTAGCGAAAGGAAGGGAGAAGGATTTTGCCCTTTACAGTATGGTAGAGCGTCTGGCACCACAGGTCATCGGGGAAAAGAGAAAAATCTATAAGGGTGTCAGTGCCAATGTTGACTTCTATAGTGGATTTGTTTATAGCATGTTGGATATTCCGCTTGAGCTTTATACCCCGATCTTCGCCATTGCAAGAATCGTCGGCTGGAGCGCGCATAGACTGGAGGAAATTGTCAATATTGATAAGATCATTCGTCCGGCTTACAAGAGTATCATGCAGATCAAAGAATATCCTGAGGAAAAATAAAGGAAAATTATGGAGTAATTTGTCTGAAATTAAGATTTATTTGCGATAAAATAGAGTTGCTTCCTAAAATGTCCGGCTTATATAATAGGATTAGTTTTAAATGAAAAATCGTAAGAGTTTTATGACGGAAAGATCAGATGATTTTTCGTTACAAAATGAAGGTTTTTTATGAAGATTGGAGGACATTATGGAGCAGCAGACAATTGCATTGACGGAAGATAATGATAAAATGATTAAAATTTTGTCTGAATTACTCACCCGGGAAAACAAATTACAGATCATGATAACCGTCCCGGGAAAAGATGAAGAGGCATTGAAGGAACTGCCGGCGGGGAATGTAAAGCCTGTGGCTGCATCCAATCCCAGAGACTTGGAGAAGGATGTTACCAATATGATCCATGAGATCGGTGTTCCTGCCCATATCAAAGGATATCAGTATCTTCGGGAAGCTATCATGATGTCGGTAGAAGATACTGAGATGCTGGGATCTGTTACCAAAGTACTGTATCCCACGATCGCCAAACGTTACCAGACCACGCCGAGCCGCGTGGAACGTGCGATCCGTCATGCGATTGAGGTGGCATGGTCAAGAGGAAAAATGGAAACGCTGGATGCGTTGTTTGGCTATACGATCAATACCGGAAAAGGAAAGCCTACCAATTCGGAGTTTATCGCTTTGATTGCCGACCGGATTCGTTTATCTTACCGTGACAATATATAATGACCGTAGTAGAAAAACAAACGACGCGGTAAAAATAGATGTTAAATCATCTGATACGAAAAAATAGAGGATAACAGAAACGAAAAAAATACCAGAAATTTCTAAAATTATTCTTTTACTATAACTGGAAATGGTATATAATAAAAAAAACATCGGACAAAGTGAGAAGGTGCTTTGTTACAAGACATGGAGGAAGGGCAATGAAAAATATCTTATTTGTCGCATCAGAGGGGGTTCCTTTTATTAAGACAGGAGGATTGGCTGATGTTGTAGGTTCTCTGCCTAAGTGTGTTGATCATGAGTATTTTGATGTGCGGGTTATGCTTCCTAAGTACACATGTATGACGCAGAAGATGAAAGATCTGATGGAGTACAAGACTCATTTCTACATGGATTTCCATTGGAGAAATGAGTATGTAGGGATTTTGGAAGCGAAGGTTGACGGAGTCACATATTACTTTATCGACAATGAATCCTATTTTAATGGATTTAAGCCCTATAGCGGAAATGTACTTGATGATATTGAAAAGTTTGCATTCTTTTCGAAAGCTGCATTGTCAGCGATTCCGTTGATTGGGTTTGTGCCTGATCTGATCCACTGTCATGACTGGCAGACCGGACTGGTGCCTGTATATTTGAAAGAGCGTTTTCAGGGCAATGAGCTGTTTCGCGGCATGAAGTCAGTTATGACAATCCATAACCTGAAGTTTCAGGGAAGATGGGATGTGAAGTCGGTTCGTGATATTACTGGTATTCCGGCATATTATTTTACGCCAGACAAGCTGGAGGCATATAAGGATGCCAATCTGTTAAAGGGTGGTCTGGTTTATGCAGACGCTATTACGACAGTCAGCGATACTTATGCAGAAGAGATCAAAACGCCATTTTATGGAGAAGGACTGGATGGTCTGTTAAAGGCAAGGAGTAACGATCTGCGCGGTATTGTTAACGGTATTGATTATGAAGAATACAATCCGGAGACAGATCCTTATATCGAAGTTCATTATAATGCCAAGAACTTTAGGAAAGAAAAGGTAAAGAATAAACATGCGCTTCAGAAGGAACTGAATCTGGAAGTGGATGATAAGAAGATGATGATCGGTATTGTTTCCAGGCTCACCGATCAGAAGGGATTTGATCTGATTGCTTATATTATGGACGAGCTTTGCCATGATGAGGTACAGATCGTGGTGCTTGGAACTGGTGAGGAGCGTTATGAGAATATGTTCCGTCACTTTGACTGGAAATATGGTAATAAGGTATCGGCTAACATTTATTATTCTGAAGGTTTGTCCCATAAGATTTATGCAGCCTGTGATGCCTTTCTGATGCCGTCCATGTTTGAACCCTGTGGACTGAGTCAGCTGATGTCGCTGCGTTATGGTACGATTCCAATTGTGCGTGAGACTGGCGGACTGAAGGATACGGTGCAGCCATACAACGAATTTGATGGAACAGGAACGGGCTTCTCTTTTGCCAATTATAATGCACATGAAATGCTGGCTGCGATCCGTTATGCGGAGAAAATCTATTATGACCGCAAGCGGGAGTGGAATAAGCTGGTTGACCGTGCTATGGCGACAGATTTTTCATGGCATGTATCGGCTAGAAAATATCAGGAGATGTATGACTGGCTGATCGGGGATAAGCAGTGATAGGATATAGGAATAACTGATATGGTATGAAAACGACAGGTCCGGGATTCCGGACCTGTTTTTGGGAAAAAGGATATTAGAGATTATGGCATTTGATGGTATGACGGTGGCGGCCGTGGTAAAGGAACTGAATCAGGAATTATCCGGGGGCAGGGTTTATAAGATTGCTCAGCCGGAGCCCGATGAACTATTGCTTACAATCAAGAATCATAGCGGGCAGCATAAGCTGATGTTGTCGGCGGATGCGTCTCTGCCGCTGCTTTATCTGACGCAGGGCAGCAAGCCGAGTCCCATGACGGCGCCGGCCTTTTGTATGCTGCTGAGGAAACATTTGCAGAATGCGCGGATCGTTGGCTTTGAACAGCCGGGATTGGAACGGGTAGTCCGTATGACGCTGGAGCATCTGGATGAGATGGGCGATCTGAAAAAAAAGGACCTGATCATTGAGATCATGGGAAAGCACAGTAATATTATACTTGTGGATGAAGATAACAGGATCGTGGACAGTATCAAGCATATTTCGGGAATGGTGAGTTCTGTTCGGGAGGTGCTTCCGGGAAAAGACTATTTTATTCCGAAGACACAGGAAAAAGCAGATCCGCTGATGGTGACAGAAAACGAGTTTTTCATTGGCAGGACTGGCGGAATGCTTAATCAGCCGGTTTATAAGGCGTTGTACGGATGTTATACAGGGCTTTCTCCGGCGGTTGCCGCTGCCATCTGTGAACGTGCAGAGGTGAATCCCGAGCAGGATACTGCATCATTGCAGGGAACGGACAGGGAGGCGCTCTGGCAGGTATTCTCCAGAGTAATGGGTCAGATCAAAAAGGGGGAATATTCACCCTGTATTTATTATGAAAATAACGTACCTGTAGAATTTTCTGCCATTGATCTGCTGATCTTTGGGGAGAAGAGATCCTATGAGAGCGTTTCTCAGCTGTTGCAGGAATATTATGCTGAAAAAAATAAAATAGTCCGGATCCGTCAGAGGTCGGGAGATTTAAGACGGGTCGTACAGACTGCCATAGAACGGACGGCAAAGAAATATGATCTGCAGGATAAGCAGCTGAAAGATACAAAGAAGCGGGAAACATACAGGATATATGGAGAACTTTTAAATACCTATGGGTATTCTGCCGATCCGGGAGCGAAGGAACTGGAGGCGTTGAATTATTATACCAATGAAATGGTTAAGATCCCGCTGGATCCGACAAAATCTGCTACAGAGAACGCTAAAAAATATTTTGAAAAATATAATAAACAGAAACGGACTTTTGAAGCATTATCCACGCTGATTCAGGAGACAAAGAAAGAACTGGATCATCTGGAGAGTATCGGGATGTCGCTGGAACTTGCGCGGAGTGAAGACGATCTTCTGCAGATTCGTGAGGAGATGGCTGATTGTGGTTATATCAGACGCAAAGGGAAAGAAAAAAGGGCAAAGGGAACCGGGAAACCGCTGCACTATCTCAGCAGCGCAGGTTTTCATATCTATGTTGGAAAGAATAATTATCAGAATGAGGAATTGACCTTTCAGATGGCGAACGGCGGGGATTGGTGGTTTCATGCCAAGCATGCGCCGGGATCTCATGTGATTGTCAGGACGGAGGGGAAAGAACTGCCGGATATCGTCTATGAGGAGGCTGCTTCTCTGGCGGCGTATTATTCCAAGGTGCGGGAGCAGGATAAGGTAGAGGTAGATTATACGCAACGGAAGAACGTAAAAAAGCCGGCAAACGGAAATCCGGGGATGGTGATTTATCATACAAACTATTCTATGGTAGCGGTTCCGAAGATCGGTCATTTAAGGCAGATAGAGGATTAGAATCTTATGGAAAACTGATGAAAATTGAAATAATAACTTGTTAAGTGAGTGACAGAGGTGTATAATGCCAATGGATAATTGATTACGATTATGCTAGAATATAAAAAACATGGATGAAAGGCGAGATATTATGAAACCATATAAGAATATGTCTGAAGAAGAACTGAATGCGCTGAAGGCGGAACTTACAAAGCAATATGAAGATGTTAAGGGGAAGGGGCTTAAACTCAATATGGCGAGAGGTCTGCCAAGCGCCGAACAGCTTGATATGGAGGCTGATTTTTTTGATACACTGCATCCGGAGAGCGATTTTTATTCAGAAGCCGGCATAGACTGTAGAAATTATGGGGAACTTACGGGTATTACGGAAGCAAGGAAGCTGATGGCGGATATGATGGAAGTAAGTCCCGACGAGGTGATTGTCTTTGGTAATTCCAGTTTAAATATTATGTACGACACGGTATGCAGATCCGTCGTTCTTGGCGTATGCGGTTCCACACCGTGGTGTAAGCTGGATAAAGTGAAATTTTTATGCCCGGTGCCGGGTTATGACAGGCATTTTGCCATTACAGAACAATTTGGCATAGAAATGGTCAATATACCGCTCTATAATGATGGACCGGATATGGATATGGTAGAGGAGTATGTCAATAACGACCCTGCTGTCAAGGGAATTTGGTGCGTTCCCAAGTATTCTAACCCGTCGGGTATTACATATTCTGATGAAGTGGTAAGAAGATTCGCAAACCTAAAACCGGCTGCGGAAGATTTCAGGATTTATTGGGATAATGCTTATACAATCCATCACCTCTACAATGGCAAGGAAGCAGAGCTGCTTGAGATTCTTGAAGAATGCAAGAAGGCGGGCAATCCGGATATGGTATTCAAGTTCTGTTCCACATCCAAGGTGACGTTTCCGGGTTCCGGTATTGCAGCCCTTGCCGCTTCTGAGAATAATCTTGCATTTGTTAAGAAGATCATTACCATCCAGACGATCGGTCATGATAAGCTGAATCAGCTAAGGCATGTAAGATATTTTAAGAATATTGACGGCATGAAAGCGCATATGAAGAAACATGCGGCAATTGTGCGTCCGAAGTTTGAACTTGTCGTAGATGTGCTGAAAAAGGAGCTTGAATCATTGGAAATCGGGACATGGACGAACCCGAATGGCGGATACTTTATCAGTTTTAACTCGCTTCCCGGATGCGCTAAGAGGATCGTTGCCATGTGTAAGGATGCAGGTGTAACGTTAACGGGGGCAGGAGCCGCCTATCCTTATAAAAAAGATCCCGAAGACAGCAATATCCGTATCGCGCCGACCTATCCGTCGATAGAAGAACTGGCAAAGGCGCTTGAGGTATTTGTGATTTGCGTAAAACTGGCGAGTGTGGAGAACTTACTTGGCCTGGAGGTATAAAAAATAAATATGGATTATTTGGAAAGTATTAAAACGGAGCGTCTTGGGCGCAATTTGATTGCAAAAGGCGCAATTCTCTCCTACTATCAGGATGATGTGAAGATCCCCAATGGTCATGTTGCTAAATTTGATTTTATCAAGCATCAGGGGGCGGCGGCGATCCTGCCGGTGACAAAGGACAATAAGCTTCTGCTGGTCAGACAGTACCGCAATGCGTTGGACCGCTTTACGCTTGAAATTCCTGCGGGAGGTCTGGAGGGTCCGGATGAGCCGACGATGAATGCGGCGATACGGGAACTGGAGGAAGAAACTGGTTATAAGGCAGGTCGTGTGCAGCCATTGATTTCCATTTATCCGACGGTGGCATACTCCAATGAGAAGATCGACGTCTATCTGGCTACGGATCTGACGAAAAGCAGTCAGCATCTGGATGAGGATGAATTTCTGACGGTAGAGGAATGGGAACTCGCTGATCTGGAAAAGATGATCTACAGCGGGAAGCTGCAGGATTCCAAGACAGTCAGCGCGGTTCTGGCATATAAAAATATTTTGATGGAAAAAGAGCCGTCAAAGGACTGACCTGATAATCAATTGGGAAAGACTCGGTCGAGGATAAGAATAAATATAAAAAATGGGACATATATTGAACCAAGGACTGAAGGAAAGGTCTTTGGTTCATTTTTTTATGGAGGCTAAAGATGTTTAGAAATAAGATACCAAGTTACAGATTAGGCGGATGGGGAGAAAAACTGTTGCTGTTTTATATGGCGGGTTTATTGCTGGGCATCGTACTGTTGCAGTTTCCTGATCAGGAGTTTCTATTCCGTTATGGTTTTTTTTCTGAAAGTACCATAGAACAATTGCGATTCATGGATGTAAACGGGAATGGTCTGTTTTTCTACTGCCTTAGAAAGCGCGGAATAATAGCTGTATTGCTTGTCGTATTTGCAATGACGAATCTTGCGCCTGTTATTGCGGCGGTCTTTGTCGGATGGGTAGGATTGGGAACCGGGGCGTGGATTACCGTGGCATCTATCCGTTACGGAATCCTGGGTCCGCTTTTGTATCTAGCCGTAATTATGCCACAGGTACTATGCTATTTGCCTGCTTTTCTTTTCTATATTCGTTGGATGATGGGATATCATTTGGAGCAGGAACGGTTTTTTGGTAAAATGGCACAACTTTTTATGATATTTGTCCTATTTTTAGTGGGAATCTTGTTAGAAAGCTATGTAAATCCTATTTTATTAAAAAATTTTATAAAAATTTTTTTATAAAATTTACAAGATGTTGTATCAAAAAAAATAGCAATTTCCGATATGTTGTAGAAAGCTTGCAAATACTGATTTTTCTTAGAAAATTCAGTAAAAATAACGTTTGATTTTCAAAAAAGTAATGCGTATAATGATAATGAAATAGCATGTAATAGGTATTTGCAAAACGGTATTTTGGTAATTACCTATGTAATAAATAAGGGTGAGAGGAAAACAGAGATTTCATGGAAAACGTTATACAGGAATTTATCTTATATCTTCACGACGTGAAGAGGACGTCAGCCAATACAGAGGCTTCCTACAGGAGGGATCTGAATAAGCTGGCAAATTATATGGAAGAGCAGGGAATTAACGATGTTGCCCGTATTACAGTGACCAACCTGCAGTCCTATCTTCTGTATATGGAACGTGAAGGTTTTGCTCCGGCAACGATCTCCAGAAATATTGCTTCGATTAAGGCATTATTCCACTATCTGTTCAAAAAGGGGTCGATATCGGAGGATGTTTCGGAAACTCTGAAGGCGCCCAAGATTGAGAAGAAGATGCCGGAAATTCTGACAACGGATGAAGTCAATAAGTTACTGGATCAGCCGTCCGGAATCTCCCCGAAAGAGATACGTGACCGCGCTATGCTTGAGCTTTTATATGCGACAGGTATTCGTGTGTCGGAACTGATCAGTTTAAAGACGACAGATATTAACTTTCAGGTAGGTTACATACTCTGCAGGGATGCGCATAAGGAAAGGGTCATTCCCTTTGGCATGCCGGCAAAACGTGCGTTGACGGATTATCTGAAGAATGCACGGGGCGAGCTGTTAGAGGATCAGGATTCTGATGTGTTATTTACCAATTGTTCAGGACAGCCGATGAGCCGTCAGGGATTTTGGAAGATTGTGAAATATTATGCAAAGAAGGCTGGTATAACGGCGGATATTACACCGCACACGCTGCGTCATTCTTTTGCGGCGCATTTGGTGGAAAATGGAGCAGATCTTCGGAGTGTGCAGGAGATGTTGGGACATTCCGATATTTCGACAACACAGATCTATGCCAATATGTCACAAAATAAAATCAGAGAAGTGTATGCAAGGAATTTTCCGCGGGGCTAAAGCTTAGCTGCAGCGGTGTAAGAGTGGGGTTTTCGTATTGGGGAATTAAAAAACAGGATGATAAGAGTACTTATCATCCTGTTTTTTCGCTCGGTGCGGTATAATATCTGTCGATATTATACCAGATCCGCGATATCGTAGATCAGCTGTTCGCTGTCTGCCCAGCCGAGGCAGGCATCTGTGATGGATTTGCCGTAGATACCTTCACCGATCTTCTGACTGCCTTCTTTGATATAGCTCTCTACCATAACGCCCTTGACAAGATTTTTAATGTCCACATTGACGCGTCTGGAGTGGAGCACTTCTTTGATGATTCGGGGCTGCTGCTCAAATTTCTTCGCGGAATTGCTGTGGTTGGAGTCAATGATACAGGCGGGATTAAGAATCTCGCGTTCATTATACATCTCAAGAAGCAGCGCCAGATCTTCATAGTGGTAATTGGGAAGGGCATTGCCGTGCTTGTTGACCGCACCCCGAAGGACAGTATGTGCATAGGGATTGCCGTTTGTTTTTACTTCATAGCCCCTGTAAATAAAATCATGGGGATGCTGTGCTGCATATACACTGTTTAACATGACGGAAAAGTCGCCGCTGGTAGGGTTTTTCATACCGGCAGGCACGTCAAATCCGCTGACAGTAAGGCGGTGCTGCTGATCTTCTACAGAACGCGCCCCGATAGCAACATAGGAGAGGATATCGGATACATAGCCCCAGTTTTCCGGGTACAGCATTTCATCAGCAGCCGTAAGCCGGGATTCTTCCATGACGCGCAGCTGCATTTTTCTCATAGAGATTAAGCCTTGTAGAAAATCCGGTTTCTGGGAAGGATCTGGCTGATGGACGATACCCTTATAACCTTCGCCTGTAGTACGGGGTTTGTTCGTATAAACTCTGGGAATCAGGATCAGACGGTCCTTTACCTTTTCATTGATCCGCGCAAGGCGGTTTGCATAATCGCAGACAGCCTCTTCATTGTCAGCGGAACATGGACCGATGATGACAAGAAATTTATCGCTTTTTCCGGCGATAACATCGCAGATTTCCTGATCACGCTCTTTTTTTAAGGCTGCAAGATGTTCCGGCACAGGGAACTGCTCCCGGATCTCATCAGGGGTTGGTAATTTTTGTATAAATTCAAAACTCATTGGTATTTCACCGTACCTTTCTAAATAATGAATGCTTTGCCGACATTGTTCTGAAAGGCATGTCAGCTACATCCAAATCCTAAGTATAATACATATATTTGCGAAGTGCAAGAAGATAAAATATGCATAATAAGATCTGGCTGGTCAGCAGTCCGGTAAAGTACGCATTCATGCCGAGCGTAGGTATGAGCAGGAAGACAAATCCCAGACGGACACCAAGAGAAATGACCTGTGCCAGAAAAGTGATCTTTGTGCGCCCGAGTCCATGTAATATGCTGCCTGTGGTGACAGAAAGATATAGAAAGGGACAGATAAAACTAAGGGAACGGACATATTCACCTGCTTGCGCATTATGGAATATAAAAGCTGCCGTGGGCGGTCCTAAAAAATAAAATCCAAAACAGCAGAGGAATCCCCAGAAACAGCAATATTTGATGGAGCGTCTGGTGGCTGCCACAATCGTATTGTCCTTTCCCTGTTCATCCGCCTCTGATACCATGGGAAGGAGCAGGACGGATAAGGAATTGGTAATGGCATTAGGAAAGAGGATCATTGGCAGCGCCATTCCTGACAGGATACCATAGGAACCCAATGCCTCGGCACGGGAAAGTCCGGAGCGAAACATCATTTCCGGCATATAGGCGGCTTCTAAGGCAAGCATAAGCGTGATTACGACGCGGCTTGCTGTCAGTGGCCATGCCATGGAAAAGAGTTCCCGGGTAATGAAAAGAAGTCTCTTTACTGCGGGAAAATGAAGCGGTATCTGGTTCTTTATTATATATCGATAAAGATAAAACAGAGAAAATAAAGCTGCACCGGCTTCGCTGGTAATCAAACCGACGGCAGCGACCTGGATTAGCGGGGTCATGGCTGCACGAAGGATGGATTCGCATAATACCACAAGCGTCAGGATTCGCAGTCCCTGTTCTAAAAGCTGTGAGAGAGCGGGCAGACCGGTTTTCTGCAATCCATAGAAAAAACCGTTGATACAGGAATGTATCCCGGCAAATGGAATTGACAGGGCAAATAGACGAATCAGGGGAGCTGTTCTGGCTTCCTTCAGAAACAGGACGGCGATATCCTCGGAGGCATGATAGACAAAAACGCTTAACAGGAGCGAGAGTGTCAGGTTGAACAGGACGCCTGCGGTAAGAATCTCAAGTGATTGTTCCTTACTTTTCTGGACAGAGGCCGCCACATATTTTGAAATGGCGGTCTGCAGACCGGCGGCGGTGATGGCAAAGACCAGCGCCGTCAGGGGAGTGAGGAGCTGGTAGATTC
>CAMWHY010000061.1 GCA_947174185.1 uncultured Lachnospiraceae bacterium
AGATAGATCAGATTAAAGGGACTTAAACATTCATAAGCATAGACTGCCATCATAGGCATCCCCATGGAAACGTAAAAAGAATAGTCCAGATCCTCAGGTCCAAACAGGGCGTTTAAAAACTGATGGATCAACGGCGCGTACTGCCCTGGCAAATCGCCGCGTCCAAAGGTATAACCGCCGCCCACCAGCCTCCCGGCAAAACTAAAGATCATCACCGCGGCACACGCAGTCAGTCCCGCCGCAAGCGCACCATATCTCCATCTATATTTTTTCAGACTTCCGATCAGTTCCATCAGATCTCTCCCTTCTTATACTCACTAACATATAAGCCAGAATCCCGATCACGCTTAAGATCCTGCCGATCCTGTCAGTCATACTGTCATAGGTAAACACCAGCATATGTTCTCCCGGCGGAAGTTCCAGCGCCAAAAACGCTCCATCCACCACAGAAAAAGGCTCTATCCTTTCGCCATCCACCCTTACCTTCCAACCGTCGTCGTAAGGAATCGAGGTAAACAATACAGGAGCGTCCGCGTCGGCGGTCACCACCGCCTCTATCGTATCTCCCTTCACACCGGTGATCTTCATCTGCCGTCCTGCCAAAATCTCATAGGCTTCCTGCAGCCGCGCTTCATCATAATAGTAAAAATAATACTGATTAAAGTGATAGACATTCAGAGTATTTTCATTCATGATAATCTCTGCTTCATATTGCCCTGCATCGTTTTTTTCCAGAGCAAACACCCTCGGACATGAAAGAATATCAGAAGCAAGCCAACCTACCGCGCCCTTCGTACCGGAAACCAGTCTTGGCGAAAGATCGTTTCTGATTCCTTCATCCTCAGAAAAATAAGCATAAATCGGAAGGTTCCCTGCCGATCCCAGTTCAAAAGAGATGCTCCCTTGATTCAATTCCGGATTATCTATCCAAATCAGATATTGGGAGTTTCCTTCCTCCCTTGCCATAATCATATTATCAGACCGGAGAACGATATCTCCCTCATATGGCAGAAAGCATGCAGTTTCTTCCCCGGTCATTGACTGCAGCAGAAGATTTTGATTTTCAAAAGGATCTTCACCTTGAATCCGATATCCTTTCATCTCTTCCGGAACCATAAAGCCAAGAGACAGACACTCTTCATTCCGTTCCACCAATGCCGTACTTCCCTGCTGATACAAGTAAAAGTATATCCGATAATCCTGCGAAAACATCATCCGGGTGAGTGCAGTCCCTCCATAATCGACACACAGGCCTGTATTCGTATAATACCCAAGCCGGAATAATACATCTCTGAGCCTTCTGTTTTCCACCGTGGAAAAGTATCCCAGTCCACGATAGCCGTAAGAAGCAGAATATCCAGGAGTGATGATATCCGTACACTGTATCCGAAACCCTGTTCTTTCCCCATTAACCTGTATGTCCTGCCGGATCTGCTCCACCCCACCTTGAATCAGCTGCTCCGTCAGTTGTAATATATTTTTATGATTGATGATCGGATAACCCTGACGCAGATTATATAGATAGCCATTTAACAAAAGCTCTGCACTCACACAGACAATCAATATCCATTGCAGGGAACGCCTTGGCTTGGTCCCCGCTTTTCTCCAAGAAAGCAAAGCGGCATAGAGAAGCAAAAAGATGATGTTCATCTCCCATCCCAGTATGGAAGAACTCTGCATCTCCTCCGACAGCTTACCCTTCTGCAGCATATAAACGATATAATATAAAATAATATTTACCACCGCAAGCGCATAATATTTCCAGGGGCGGGTTTCCTCTGACAGTTCCCAGACTCTGCACGCAATTACCAGCAGAAAAAACGAATAAAAATAAGAAAAACGAAACCCAAAATAATTAGGCGAATTAAAACCATGCATCAGGATATACAGTGGCTGCCAAAGGGAACAGAACACCAAAAATACAATCGGAACAGCAAATAAAATCTTTTCCTTCCTACATATCCGCCGCTGCAGAAAATAAACCGGCACCAGAAACAACACGATAAGCCCGCTATAGATCAAAGGAAAGATTACGTCAATCGACTGCATCTCACCCAGGAACAGATTATTATAGATATCCAGCAGCGTAAGCTGTAGTTCTCTAAATGATGCTGCGGAATCAATGCCGTTGCCCAGCAGATATCTCGCCGTCGGCAGCAACACCGCCGCGCCAATCAACGCTGCCCAGACAACGATTCCAACAAATTTCACCAGACCAGCCAGATATTTCTTCCAATCTCTTCCATATTCCCATATCATTGTAAGCAATAAGATCAGAAACGAAAATATTCCTATGATATAACCGGAATAAAACATTACAATAAACTGATAGGCATACGCAGGCACCAGCTTGCGCCATGATCCGGTCCTTACATACCCGATAACAAGCATCACGATCACCGGAAGCATATAGATGCCGTCCGTATAAAGAATATTATAATAAAATGCGATCGAATAACCCGACAACGCATAACAGACAGCAAAAATGGCCGACACCGCAGAATCCCGCTTTAATATTCTTTCCTCGAACCGCCAGAAGGTGTAAGCCGCCATTGCAAATTTTGCAATCACAACAACCGCTGAAGCGGCTGCAACATTCCCAATCACCAGGTAAATGAAATTAAACGGACTAAAACAATAGAAGGCATACAGCGGTATCGCCGGTGTTCCCATCCCCACCTCAAAAGTATAATCCATCGTTCCCCCTCCAAACAGGGAACGCAGAAAAAGCTTAATAAAATGGACATACTGTGCATTCAAATCCGAGATCAAAAAAGAATATTCGCCAAATAACCTTTGAGATGCCAAAAAGATTATAAAGGCCAGCAGGGCGGCAAGGATTGCTGCCAGAAGTCCGTATTTTCTTTTTTTCATTCCTTCCATCGCCTTCTCTTTCATAACTTCCGCCTTCCATATCTGATTTTTAAACGCATCTCTTTATGAAATTCTCTTTTATCAGTTTCTCATCTATAAATTTCTTTTTCATCCAAACCCTGAATAAAAAGCCCTGGAAGCCAAGCTCCCAGGGCTTTCCCAATCCATATGGGTTCTATTGACCGTACATCCGCTCCGTTTAGGAAAGGCTGTCGTACAATGTCAGCATCGGCTGCATGATACCGATTACCAAAAATCCAACAATTACCGCCATAACAACGATGATCGCAGGTTCCATAATCGTCATCATCTGCTCTGTCGCAAGCTGCACGTCTTCTTCATAATAGTCAGCAACATTTTCCAACATCGTCTCAATATTACCTGTTTCCTCCCCGATGGAGACCATGTGTACAACCATAGGAGGGAACAGTCCACAGCTTTTCAGAGGTCTGGAAAGCGGCACGCCTCGCATAACCTGCTCCTTTGCTTCCTTCATAGCTCTCTTATAGAGAAGATTCTCCATGCTTCGTCCGGTAATATCGATGGCATCCACCATAGACACGCCGGCTGCAAGCAGTGTACATAAGGTACGCCCAAGTCTTGCACAGGCGGATTTTGTCTTTACAGGTCCAAGTCCCGGCAGCTTAACTGCAACAGAACTGGTAAGTTCTTTCCCGGCATCCGTTGCCGTAAACGACTTGAATCCAATAAACAATGCAATTACTATAATCAGCAACAACCACCACCATTGTACGAAAAAGTCACTCATATGAATAATCGCCATGGTTACAGGAGGCATCTCGGCATCAAGATCTGCAAACATTCCCATGAAAGTCGGAACCACAAATGTCATAACGGCAAAGATAACACCGATCATAACGATTACCAATATGATAGGATACGTAACTGCCTTTTTTACTGCGGCCTGCAGTGCTGCATCTTTTTCAAACTGAATTGCCATTCGATTGAACGCCGTATCCAAACTACCGGAAGCTTCGCCGGCTTCTACCATGTTGATCAGCATCTCCGGAAATACACCGCTTCTCTTACGCATCGCAACTGCAAGGCTGTCTCCTTTGGAAATATCCATATGTACTGCCTTGATCGCTTCCTGCAACGCCGCATTCTCCGTCTGGGTCCCCAGCATTTCAAAGGAATCCACCACACTGACGCCCGCTTTATTGATACTTTCAAACTGATGGCAAAATACTGAAAAATCCCTTGGTTTTACCTTTTTGCCAAAGCTGAAGCCCAAACTCCTTTGCAAAGCGCCTGCTTCTTCGCACTGGATCACCACGTTCTTATCTGCCTTTAACATATTCATTGCAGCATCTCGTGATTTTGCTTCCAAAGTTCCTTTTTTTTCTTTTCCTGCCGGGGTCAATACCCGGTAACTAAATTGTGCCATACGCTCCCACCTTTTCCTTCTTTATATTGTATTACCAAAGAATTTCTTATCAACTCTCAGCCGAAGCAGCAGCCAGTTCCTCACTATTGGCTTCATTGGCTGCATCCATATCATATGCCACACGAACCATCTCAGCGATAGACGTCGTACCTTCAAGCACATTCCTTGCTCCGGACATCTGCAGCGTATTCATGCCTTCCGCTACAGCCGTATTCTGGATGATCTCCGCCGTAACCGTTTCATGCAGGACACGCCGGATATTCGCAGAGATCGGCATGATCTCATAAATCGCTTTTCGTCCCTTATAACCGGTTCCGCAAGCTTCACAGCCGCCGGGTTCATAAATCGTGATATCATCCATTCCGGTATATCCGAGCAGCGTCTTCTCTTTCTGCGTCGCAATATGTCCCACTTTACACTGCGGGCAAAGGCGGCGAACCAGACGCTGGGCAATGATACCCACCACCGCGTCGCCGATCATATAAGGCTCTACGCCCATATCGATCAAACGGGTAACCGATGCAGATGTTGAATTCGTATGTAAGGTAGAAATAACCAGATGTCCTGTGATCGATGCCTGTACTGCGATCTGCGCTGTCTCACCGTCTCGGATCTCACCGATCATGATGATATCCGGGTCCTGACGGAGGATAGATCGTAGCGCACTTGCAAATGTCAATCCTGCCTTTACATTAACCTGTACCTGATTGATACCCGGTACATTTGCCTCGACAGGGTCTTCTACCGTAATGATATTCACTTCCGGTTTATTCAATTCATGAAGTACCGTATAACAGGTCGTTGATTTACCAGAACCGGTAGGTCCCGTAACAAGGATGATGCCATGGGGGTTATTCATGATACCGTCAAGCTTCATCTCGTCGTCGGGATAAAGACCCAGATATTTCTTTTCCTGACTCAGTCCCTGTTTCTTGGTAAGTCGCATAACCGTCTTCTCGCCATATACCGTGGGCAGAATAGATACACGGACGTCGAACTCCACACCATCTACGATATAGGTAAGACGACCATCCTGAGGTTTTCTCTTTTCAGAAATATCAAGTCCGGATATGATCTTGATACGCGCCGTCATAGCGCTCAACATATTGGAGGAATATACCGCATCCTCACGCAGCATACCATCGACACGGTTACGCACACGCACATTATGTTCCAACGGTTCTATATGGATATCGGAAGCACCTTCCCTGACTGCCTGCTGGATCATACTCCTTACGATCTTAACGATCGGTGCATCCCCTACGCTGTCATCCTCCGCTTCCTCCTCATCGGCAAACTCAGCCGCATGTTCCGCCTCGAACTGCTCCGCAGCTTCCATCGTCGCCTTCTTGCCATAAATCTTATCCAGCATGATCGTTATCGCGCTCTGCGGTGAATAAAACGGCTGCACCTCCATGCCGGAAGCCATTTCAATATCGTCAATGATACCTAAGTTGGTAGGATCCGACATCGCAACATTGATCACATTCAGATTATCCGGGTCAAAGCCAAAGGGCAATACCTCATGCTTCTTAATTAAAGCCTCTCCTGCGATCTCCAATGCCCTGGGATCATACTCCTTTAAAATCTCCGGCTCCACGCTCTGGTATCCCATGGTTCTACAGAAGAAATCTGTAAAATCCTCTTGAGAGATAAACCCTAAGCTCATCAAAGCCTCACCGAGCTTTATTTTCTGCGTCTTCTGTTCTTCCAACGCTCTCATCAACTGTTCTTCAGTGATTTTACCGGCCTCCACCAGCATATCACCCAGCCTCTTTTTTACTCCAAAAAGAGCCATGCCGTTTCCCCTCCTGTCACTTCTATAATAATAAATATTTACACGCAAATATACTACTCTATTATTACATAAATTTACGCAAAAGAAAATAAATTTTTAGGATTTTTTGATTTCAAAATTGATTTTGTTATTATTAAACAAGATTATTTTTATGAAATTGTGCATAATATAGAATCCTAATGGCAATTCCTGTGGCATTGGCTACTGCGGATCCGACAAATCTGTATTCTTGACATCCTTAATGGTATACTGCGGCAGCGAATTAATTGAAATATAGATCCTGCCGATATATTCTCCAAGCATCCCAAGCATCAGCATCATAAGACCGGAAGAAAAGAGCATGATTGCTGCCAGCGAGCTATAACCCATAACCAATATGGAATGAAACACAAGCTTCCTTACGATGATGCTGACTCCCCATATAAAACCGGCAATCGCAAAAATCAATCCCGCCATGGATGCAATCCTGAGCGGCTTGACCGAAAATGCCGTCAGTCCATTACTCCAGAGCGCAAGCGACTTGGCGAAGGTGTATCCCGTCCGGTTGTCATCCCCCCGTTCACGCTGTTCCATCATCACAACATTCACCCGCTTTGTAATGGAAAAAACAAGTCCTTCAAAATAGGGATACGGGTTTTTATATTTTATGATCTCATCACTGATCAACCGTTTCATAACGGAAAAATTGTCAATGATCATCCCCTTCGGCTTATCCAGCATAATGCTGCTGGTCTGCATATTGACCCAGCTTCCAAACCGTTTGAACAGACTTTCCTTCTTTTTAAAATAATTCGCTGTGGCAACATCGCACTCGTCATTTTCCACGGGCGTCAGCAAACGCCAAAGTTCATACACAGGACTCTGGCAGTCGTCATCCATATCTACCACGAACTCTCCCGTCACAAAAGCGTGTCCCGCCAGAATAGCCGCGTGCTTTCCTTTGTTTTTGGCAAATTCTATATATTTTATCTTAGGGTTTCGTTCTGCCAGCTGTTTGATAACCTTTCCAACCTGATCCGGCGAGCAGTCGTTAACGCAGACCACCTCATAATCATATTCCTTTTTTTCCGATACGACACGGATGATCTCATCGATTACCTCCCGGATCGTCTTCTCACTCCTGTAACATGGTATCACAAAACTGATACGCTTTTTTACTGTCTGCATCTTACGGCTGTTCCTCCTATAACCAGTCTTCTAGTATCTCTTTTTTATCTTTCCTTAATATCATCCCAGCAGCGCATACACTCCTATCCCTGCAATGATCAATAACAGCCCGCATATCTTCTTAATATTTATGGTTTCCCGAAAAATTGCCACTCCAAATATCGTCACATAAATGTAGCTTGTCGCCTCCAGAATCGGCCCCAAGGACAGCGGCACCACACGGTATGCATATACAGAGATAAGCGTCGTCCCCACAAAGATCACATATGCAAAAATCACCAGCGGATTCAGATATTCCTTAATCTTTGAAGGGTACGTCCTGAGCGCAGCCTTTTTCAGCATCACCTGTGAAACGGCGCTAAGAAATACGCCAAAAAGCAGCAATCCCGCATACAAAAGGAACTCACGGTTCATCATGCCGCCTCCTTCCCCTGATCGCCGGACACATACAGCATCACCCCTGCGATTACCAAAGCGGCACCAAGCGCTTTTCCCCATGTGATCTTTTCGTCAAAGAGCACTACTCCCCAGACGATACCCCATACTACCGTCACCGCCTTATTGGCATATGCCGTCATCAGCGGCAGCTTTTTTATGATCTGCTGCCAGAAAACGGCATACATCCCCAACAGCAGGAGCATCATTCCATAGCACAAAATAAATCCAACGCTCAAAAAAGAGTATCCTGAAGCAAGTTTTGAGAAAACAATACTCGCCGAATATACCAGCAGCAAGATATGAAGTCCCAGATAAACATGTAAATTCTGTTTCATTCGCTTTGGCTTCTTTCCCTGATTCTGTTTCTTTTCTCTCATATTATACACAGAATACCGCATTTTTACAATATCGGTTACATTGTTTTTGCATCCGGTCTGCTGTCATCCCAAATGGCAATTTCTAACTTCATATAGTCCGCCATGGCACACCGCTTTCCCCATAAAAATAAGTTTTGACAAAGTTCTCTGCACCGTAGAGATATTCACGGCATCCTCTGCCTCTCTTCTCTGTGCCAGCAGACAATTTAAGATCTCATCCGCATTCATCCCCTTCTTTCTTAACAATTGCAATATCCTCTCCTCAATATCTTTTTTCGCATTCTCCTTTCCTTCTTCTGCT
Organism: uncultured Lachnospiraceae bacterium; assembly: GCA_947174185.1. Taxonomy (GTDB): domain Bacteria; phylum Bacillota; class Clostridia; order Lachnospirales; family Lachnospiraceae; genus NK4A136. The sequence goes on from CAMWHY010000061.1 coordinate 8,364, forward strand.
CCCTTCGTTTCCTTCTCCGCTTTTCGTTCTTCCGTCCCTTTTCTTTCTTTTTCTTCTTTTCCCGACTCTTTTCCACTTGGCGTTTCTTTATCTTCCTTTTGATTTCCCCAATCCAGACAGCAGTTTCTTTCCCATGCCAGCTCCGCCGCTTCTGCAATCTCACCGATATCCAGTGCCATTCCTGCACCGTCACAGATCATCCGGTGACACCCGCGGCTGAGTTCATCCGTGATCCTTCCCGGCACCGCATAGACCTCTCTTCCCTGTTCCAATGCCATATTCACAGTGATCCTCGTTCCGCTCCGTTCCTTCGCTTCTATTACAAGGATCAGGTCCGCCAGACCGCTAATGATCCGGTTTCTCAGCGGAAAATGTCCTGCCTCCGGCTTTGTTCCCGGCAAAAATTCCGAAATGATACCTCCGTGTGCCAGCAGTGCCTGATAAAGCTTCCTATTAGATAACGGATAACAGATATCCACGCCGCAGCCCAAGACACCGTAGCTCATTCCCCCATGTTCCAATGCGCTCCTCTGGGCAATTCCATCAATACCGTCCGCCATTCCGCTGACCACCTGGATGCCCCGTTCTGCCAGCCCTGCGGCAAATTCCGCCGCGGCAGACCTCCCATACTCCGAACACATCCTTGCACCGATAACTGCAACACAAGGCTTCGTTTCCTCCGGAAGTCTTCCCCTGTAATAAAGTAAAAAGGGCTTATTCGGAATCTCCCTGAGTTTTCCCGGATAGATACGTTCATCACAACTTACCACCTTAATCCCTTTCTCCCCCAGCTTTTGCCATTCTATCTCCATATCCCAGCGTTTTCTACGTTCTATAAGATTGCTTTTCTGCCGGCTGCTCATCTTCTGATCCTGCCAAATCTCTTTTTCCTCCAGCTCCCATATCCGGCGCGCGCTACCATAATAATCCACAATTTTAATTGCCGTAGTTGTGCCGATTCCATTTACATGCATTAAAAAATGCCGGCATGCCAGTTCGTATTCTCTAACATCCAGTTCTTCCTTTTCCATTTTACTAACCATGCCTTCTTCCTTTCTCTTTTCGATCCTCAGTTTTCCATATTCCGGGGTGTGACAGCTATAGTTCCCGATATTTATCCTCAAGTCCCCGGTAACACACCGCTTCCATCAAATGCTCCCTACGGATCATCTCCGCGCCTTCCAGATCTGCTATCGTCCTTGCCACCTTCAATACCTTATGATAAGACCGGCTGCTTAAATTCATCTTATGGAAAATGTCCTCCATATACTTTTCCTCTGCCTTATCCAATACGATAAAATGCTCTATTTCCTTTGGTCCAAGCTGACCGTTAAACGAAATATTCCGTCCCCGGTATCGTTTCTCCTGCATATTCCTTGCCTGTTCCACACCTTCCCGCAACATGGCGCTGCTGCTCCCGGTCAGTCTGCCGTTCAGTTCCTGATACTTTATCTTAGGCGCTTCGATGCAGATATCAATTCTGTCGATGATCGGTCCGGAAAGCCGTTCCACATAACGCCTCACCTTTTCCGGCGTACACTTGCATCGGTTGACGTCTGGATAATAACCGCAGGGGCAAGGGTTCATTGACGCTACCAGCATAAAATCAGCCGGAAACATACAACTTCCCATATTACGCATAATATATATCTTTTTATCCTCCATGGGCTGCCTTAAAATCTCCAGTATATAGGACGGGAAATGAACAATTTCATCCAGAAAAAGGATTCCTTTATGGGAACGGCTGATGATCCCCGGCTGTGGCGTCCTGCCTCCCCCGGCCAACGCCTGCTGTGTCACAGTATGATGCGGACTCATAAAAGGCCGTTTTGTAATCAGGATCTCATCTTCTCCAAGCAGTCCTGCTACGCTGTATATTTTTGAAACCTCCATGCTTTCTGCCAGCGTCAGCGGCGGCAGAATGCCGGGCAGACGCTTTGCCGCCATCGTCTTTCCTGCTCCCGGCGGTCCAATCATCAGGATATTATGAAATCCGGCTGCCGCGATCTGCATTGCGCGCTTGATGCTTTCCTGTCCTCCCATTTCTGCATAATCCATCCCCCATGTCTCCTGTGTTCTCTGAAACAACGACTCCACATCCACCACCGTCGGCCTGATCATCTCCCTCTGCTTTAACTCATCAGATTGCAGATACAAAAGCGTCTGTTCCAGACTTTCCACGCCGATCACCTCGATCCCCTGTACCACTGCGCACTCTGACGCATTGCTTTTGGGAACGATACATTTTTTAATCCCTTTTGCTTTCGCCTCCATCGCCATCGGCAGAATGCCGCGAATACCCTTTACCTCTCCCGCGAGTCCAAGTTCCCCCACAATCATCACATTTGTTGTATGCTCCACGGAAAGATACCCTAAGGCAGCCAATAACGCCATTGCAATCGGCAGATCAAAACCCGTTCCCTCCTTAGGCAGATCCGCTGGCGAAAGATTGATGGTGATCCGCATGGGCGGCAGAGTGATCTTACTGTTTTTCAGCGCCACCCTTACCCTCTCTTTTGCCTCCCTCACCTCCTTCCCCGGAGAACCTACCATATCGATACACGGCAGACCATTGGATACATCCGCCTCCACTTCCACAAGACGGCTTTCAATTCCATGCAGTGCACCTGTTGTTATCACAGCTACCATAAACAACCTCCTCCTTTTCAACAAATCAACTTAGGATCGTTTTTCAGACATAAAAGACATGATTTCAAATAATCTTTCCATCAACAAAAAAAGAAAAAAACAAGAAAATATAGAAAAAACTTATCATTCTAATAGTGAACAAAATTAAAATATATTTGGAATAGTAAGAAATAGATTGCGGTCGGCCGCATGACCGACCGCAAAAGAATTCATAAGATCATAAATCTGAATAAATATTTTTTAACTAATGCAGTTTCTGCGCCATTCCATCCGGATCTACCGCATACTGAATCGCCATCTCTCTGGAAATCTTTCCTTCCTGGAACAAAGCCATGATCGCCTCATCCATTGCGATATTGCCCAGCTTTCTGGTGGTCTGCATAACAGAAAGCAACTGATGCGATTTTCCTTCACGGATCAAGTTACGTACTGCGGAATTGGAGATCATAACCTCAAATGCAGCAGCTCTTCCACGTCCATCCTGAGTCGGGATCAACTGCTGGGAAATAACCGCTTCCAATACGTTCGCCAGCTGTACTCTGATCTGTGCCTGCTGATGCGGCGGGAATACGTCAATAATACGGTCAACGGTACTTGCCGCGCCGATGGTATGTAATGTAGAAAGAACCAAGTGTCCGGTCTCGGCTGCGGTTACCGCAACAGAGATTGTCTCAAAGTCTCTCATCTCTCCTACCAGAACAACATCCGGATCTTCTCGGAGGGCGGCACGAAGCGCATTCTCGTAACTCATGGAGTCGAATCCAATCTCACGCTGGTTTACCATCGACATCTTATGTAAATGCAGATACTCGATCGGATCTTCCAGAGTGATGATATGTGCATCTCTGTGTTCATTTACCTGATTAATAATTGATGCAAGAGATGTTGACTTACCGGAACCTGTAGGTCCTGTTACCAGAATCAACCCTCTCTTTCTGGTATATAACTCTACAAAGGCATGCGGCAAACCCAACTGCTCCGGAGAAGGAACTACCGTATTAACTGCTCTTAACGCCATCGCCACAGAACCACGCTGACGGAATGCGTTCACTCGGTATCTTCCAAGTCCTTCCAGCGCAAAGGACATGTCCAACTCACCCTTGCTGTTAAAAATCTCTCTCTGGTGATCTGTTGTAATCGCCAAAAGCATCTCCAAAGTATCGTCTGCTGTAAGCACCGGGAAGTTCTCCATACTTACCAAATGCCCATTGACACGCATCTTAGGTGGCAAAGCAACTGTCAAATGAATATCAGATGCTTTTGCTTGTACTGCCGTAGCAAGAATCTCATTAATCTTTGGCATCTCATCTACCTCTTTCCTTTTATATTTTATCCTAAACGGATTACTTCTCAAATTCTTTCATTGCTCTTTTTAACTTTTCCAAAGCTCTTTTTTCTATTCTTGAAACATAACTTCTGGAAATTCCCAGCATCTTACCAATCTCGCGCTGCGTCATCTCCTGCTGTCCCGACAAACCATATCTTAAGATGATAATCTCCTTTTCTCTGTCGGTCAGAACTTCCTGCACCAGTCCGGACAATCTGCCAAGGACATAATTCAACTCCAGTTGTCCTGCAAAATCCTGTTTTGCAATATCCTCTTTGCCGTAAACACAGATGTCCAAAAAGCTGATCTCATTGCCTTCTTTATCCATGCCAATCGGCTCGTACAGGGATACTTCTTTCGCAATCTTCTTTCTTCCCCGCATCAACATCAACAGTTCATTATCGATACAACGCGACGCATAGGTAACCAGCTTAGACCCCTTGTCAGGATCATAACTGTCGATCGCCTTGATGAGACCGATCGTCCCAACGGAAATCAGATCCTCCATATCCTCATCCGCATTCTGGTATTTCTTCGCAATATGCGCTACCAGCCGGAGATTATGCTCGATCAGAATCCGCTTGGCTTCTTTTGCCGCAGCCGGATCATCTCCCTTTAATTCTTCCAAATATCTTCTTTCTTCAGGACCGGGCAGCGGCTGCTGGAATGTTTTCACTAGAAGACCTCACGCGCCATTTATTATATCTTATGTCGCGAGGCGGTCTAAAGTGCCTTTCCACATCTTTATAGATTATATCAAAAATATCTGCACTCTGTAAAGTAAATTATTCCATTTACTTTTATACATATTGTACAATCATCTCATCCTGTTATTACAAAAAATAAAATCACTGCTTCCTGCAAAGCTTTGAAACATGACCTTTCATTTTCATCTGGGGATATGGTATAATGTACGCGAAAGCAATGAGCAGTGCGTGAGTGAGTGAAATTATATGCCGCTGGAAGCTTGCTTACAGGCGGCATATGATTTCATGAGTGAACATAGGGCGAAGCCCGCGAGTGAGATGGAGCAAAGCGGAATCGAGCTCAGCACTGCGGACTTATGGTATAATATGCTCAAGAAATCAGGAAAGGTAACTACTGCCTATGTGTTCCAAAATCCAGAACTGTCCCCGGCTGCAACTTTTTTGCAATATCACCATACGCACGCTTATGGTCTTAATCCTTGGCTTTCTTTTTTACCTTAGTATTTTTAGCAGCAGCATGTTCAACGCCTATATCGGTGATGAAACCACCATATATCTTACGGATCAGCCATTCCTACATCTATCTTCCATTTTCCTGATTTTTTTGTTCGGATATCTTCTTTTTTTACATCCACAAACAGCAAAACGAATCTTTGCTGTCATGCAGAACTTTCATTTTCACTTAATGATTCATATCCTCGTAACGATTTTGATGTTAATTGCAATTTTTGTTTGCCGCTATCAACCTGTCTCTGATCAATTTAACTGTCTTTACTCGGCAGCATACCTTTTGGAAGGGAATTATTTTTCATGGGACACGGCAGGATATCTCTATATCTACCCCTCGTTAAACGGTCTTACCCTGCTATGCGTTCCTTTTGTTGCACTATTCGGCGCTGAAGGAGGAGCCGTTGCATTTCAGGTTTTCAATCTCATTATGCTGCTGATAGCGTCTTACAGCCTGTATCGGTTCTGCAAATCTGTGGGATTCAACAGCCCCGTTGTATCCCTGCTTTTTATCCTGTATTTACCCATGACATTTTACTGCTTTTTTGTTTATGGAAATACCGTCAGTCTGTCCCTTAGCATCTTATCCTTATGGAAGATTGCAGACTTTCTGAAAGAAAAACATATCAAAGACGCTGTCTTAAGCGCTGCAACACTTGCCGCTGCCTGTTTGTTAAAAGAAACAGCGATCATTCCCCTAATCGCCATTCTGATTATTCTTGCAGCCAGCGCCGTGATTCAAAAAAAGCCGAAACTTCTTCTTTTATTGCCGGTCTATCTAATCTTCCTATACTGCGGCAGTCTGGCAATTAATCTAACGATTGAAGGCATTACCCACGAAGAAGTCTCTCCTGGTTTAAAGTATTATGGACGTCTTACTATGGGGATTTCCGAAGGAGAACGGGCGGACGGCTGGTACAACAGTTATACTATCAATCTATTAAAGGACTGCGAATATGATCTTGAACTTTATGCCACGGAATCGGAAAACGCTTTCTGGCAGCATGCCCGGGATTTTTGGAGCAATCCATCCTATTTTTTACCGTTTCTCGCCAGAAAAACTGCCTCTCAATGGAATAATCCAACCTTCCAGTCCCTATGGATCCAACAACAGATGCTTAGGCGCAATCCACCGTATGGGGGCTTTGAAGCAAGACCTCTGGAATTTCTATGTCTTGACGGTTCTCCCACCAATATGATCTTTTATTTTATTTTTAATCTCCTGCAGAGCATCATCCTCTTTGGGAGCCTGTGCTTCTTTTTCTTCGATGCAAAAAAAGCCTCCTTAACATCGCTTCTTCCGGCAGTCACATTTATAGGAGGTTTTCTTTTTCTTTTCTTTTGGGAAGCAAAAGCACAATATACCATACTCTTTTTTGTCCTGCTGTTTCCTTATTCTGTTTCCGGGTTCCCCGCATTCCTAAAAAGACTGGTCAGCCTAAAGGGAAGCAAATACTGGTATCGGAAAAAAGAAGTGATTTTTTTAATCTTATTATTGGGAAGCGTCCTGCTGTTTTCCATAACAGACACCGCCCCCATCAACGATACTATTAAATTAGGACGCGCTGACCAGACTGCATTTTATCATTACTATCTGCAGCAGAACACCACAATGAAGTGATTTCACACTAATCCATCAGAAAACCAGCCATAACATAATTAGCCAGATCTCTTCCTCTCTCTGACAGGCATACCCATTCTCCATCTAGTAAAAGACCTTCTGCACTCATCCGATGGAGCCATGCTCCATAAAGCTGCTCTATCCTGATACCATACAAAGCTTCAAATTCCTTTTTGGAAACGCCCTGATTCAAACGCAATCCAAGAAACATGGTCTCTTCCATCTGTTCCTGCACCGTCAGGACCTGCACTTCCTCTTTTAAAGATCCCGCGCTTTCCCCGATTTCATCCTTTCTCCCGGTTCCATCCCCGCCGTCTGCATTCTTCATATATTTCTTTAAATCAGAAGTATTTTTCCAGCGTTTATTGTTGACCATGGATGCCGCGCCCAGTCCAAAACCGGCATACTCCTTTCTGATCCAGTATCCGATATTATGCCTGCACTCATAACCGGGCTTTGCATAATTGGATATTTCATACTGCCGGTACCCGTACCTTTCCAAGACATCCCCTGTTTCATGATACATCTGCCTCTCCTCTTCCTCTGACGGCAGCTGTTCTTTATCTGACTCCCCTGTTGCCAGTCGCTGCTTCTCTCCCGCAAAGCCACGGTCTTCCCTGTCCGCTCCATATCTTTGATAAAACGGGGTACCTTCTTCAATGATCAGCCCATATGCGGAGATATGTTCCGGCGCAAAATTCACAGCCGTATGAAGCGTATGAAGCCACGAATCCACACTCTGCCCCGGCAGTCCGCTCATCAGATCAATATTAATATTCTGAAAGCCGCCGTTCCTTGCAAGCTCAAAGCTTTTTTGAAAATCTTCCAGCCTGTGGATTCGTCCAAGCGCTGCAAGCTCCCCATCGTCTGCCGACTGCAGTCCTATGCTCAGGCGGTTGACACCCACCTGCCGGTATACTTCCAATTTCTCTTTTGTCAGCGTACCCGGATTAGCCTCCATCGTGATCTCGGCGTCGAAAGCCACATGAAAGGACCGATATATCCTATCAAACAAATCAGCCGCCTGTCCCGGCAGCAGCAAGGAAGGTGTTCCCCCTCCGACAAAAATCGTATCAACCTCACGATCCGCATAAGCACCGCTTTCCTGACATATCTCCCAAAACAGTCTATTCAGATATTCCTGCGGCACCCCTTCCTTTTGATTCATACATTCCCGGACAGGAAAAGACAAGAAATCACAATAGCCGCACTTCCTGATGCAAAATGGAATATGGATATAAATCGACATCGCTTTACTCATCATATTACCGTCACTTCTACCAGAAATTAAACCCGTAATAAAGGTCATAATACAACTGCGTATTACCCTTATCCAGTGAAAACGAGCAATAATACGGGCTATAGATATACGTATAATCAGGTACAAACCAAAGCATCGCATTCATGACGACCGACAGAAACACCACCACGATCAATATCCTGCGGAATATGTCATGCGGCGGCTTTCCTGCGTAAGACTCCTGCAGCCACAGGATCCCCATCCATGCCGTCATAAACAGCGCAAAGGAAAAATCCGCCTGATAACGGTAGCTCACGCAGCCTGTCATCTCCACATCCCATATCATCAGAATAATGCCAAATCCAAGAAGCATCATGGAAAATACAAACAGTCTCTTCTGGCAAAATTCCTTTCTCTTTGCAAATACCACTACAATCGCCAGCAGAAAACCATTAAAAAAGATCAGGCTGCCAAATAAGGTATCGCCGCTGAACACAGCATGCTTGCAATTCTCAAACCATGCTTCCGGCTGCAGAAGATACGGAAATCTGTAACGCACCTCAGGAAGCTTTATCAAAAATCCATATACCGCTGCCATAACCTTTTCCAACGAAAAAGGAATTCTGCTGGCATCCATGTTTGTTAGATTATAATGAAATCCAAATTCAAAGACACTGCCAAAGCGGATATAATTATAATAC